>NZ_DBFEGU010000370.1:0-4037 GCF_048329335.1 Eggerthella sp.
GCAGTACACCAACGGCGGTTCCGTGGCAGGCATCGACACCGCCGTCGACCTCAACCTGCTGCTGCCACCCGCGAAGTAAAACCCGCCCTTGGCACGTTCATCGGTTCGTGATACACTGGCCGTCACTTTTCGCTCGAAATCATGAGGAGCATGCTCGATGGCTGGTCGCCTTTTCCGCTAAATCGCTCAGTCGATTTGCGATTCATCCCTGCGCCGCGCGTTCGCGCAACGCATAGTTGCCGCTTCGGCGGCCTTCTTCCATCTAGAATTGGTAGCGCAACCGCGTTCGCTACCTCACACTGACGTTCATCCGACCATCTCGTTCTATAGGAGCTATCCATGACTGCATCGACCGCGCCCCTGAGCGCAGCCGGTCGCGAGCTGCCGAAGCGCTGGCTTGCGATCATCGCCACCATCTGGGGCGGACAAGCCGCTTCCATGATCACCAGCTACGCCGCAGGATACGCCGTAGTGTGGTACATCACCGAGACCACGGGCAGCGCCATCATGCTGGCCGCGGCCGCCATCTGCGCGTATCTGCCGCAAGGACTGCTGTCGCCCTTCGGCGGCGTCATCGCCGACAAGCACAACCGCAAGACGGTCATGATCGTGGCCGACCTGTCCGTGGGAATCGTGTCGCTGGGGCTGGGCATCGTCATCCTGTTCGGGCAAGTATCGTTTCCGCTGCTCATGATCCTCGTCATCGTGCGCAGCATCGGACAGGCCTTCCACGGCCCCGCCATGATGGCCGCCATGCCGCTGCTCGTGCCCGAGAAGCATCTGCTGCGCATCAACACGCTCGACCAGCTGCTCATGTCCGTCGCGTCTATCGGCGCACCCGCGTTCGGCATCTTCCTGTACACCACCATCGGATTCCACTCCGTGATGTTCCTCGACTTCGCCGGAGCCCTCGTGGCCGTGGCGGGGCTTGCGCTGGCGAAGATCCCCACCGTCGCCGACGAGACCGCCGAGAACCAGCATGTGCTGGCGAACCTTCGCGACGGCTGGAAAGCGCTGTCGGCAACCCGTGGGCTCGTCGTGCTCATCGCCGGCATCACCATCGGCATGATGGCGTTCGCCCCGCTGGGCGCCATCTTCCCGCTTATGACGTACGATCACTTCGGCGGCGACGGCTACATGGCGTCTGTCGTAGAAGCCGCGTTCGGCGTAGGGATGATCGCGGGATCCGTCGTGCTCATGGCCTGGGGCGGCGGCAAGCGCCTGGCCGGACTCATCGCGGTGGCCTCCCTCATCGTGGGTGTCACCACCACGGCGTGCGGATTCCTCGCCCCCACCATGTTCTGGGCGTTCGTTGCGTTGTGCGCCGTCATGGCGCTGGCATGCTCCTGGTTCAACGGACCGCTGATCACGCTCATCCAGCGCAACGTGCCCGAGGAGAAGACGGGCCGCGCGCTGGGCCTGGCCATGGCCGCCATGGGACTGGCCTCCCCCGTGGGCATCGCCATCGGCGGCGTGGCCGCCGAAGCTATGGGCGTGGCAGCGTTTTTCGTGGCGGACGGCCTCGTATGCATTGCGCTGGGACTGACCGTGTACCTGTTCAAGAGCGTGCGCGCCCTCGATCATGACGAGCCGCACGTCCTGCGCGACAGCGCGGCCGAGGCGAACGCGGAGATCGGAGCAGTCTCGGAAGAGGGCTAGCGGCTCTCTTTTGCTCGAGACATCGAAACGGGAGCTGTCCGACACTGTCGAGCAGCCCCCGTTTTCGCCGAGTTAGGGAGGGTTGGCGTTTGGTGCAGCTTTACGGCTTCATACCGGAGCCGCCCTGCACCATGATGGTGTCGCCCGTTACGAACGAGGCATCGGGACTGGCCAGGAACACGCACACGCGTCCTACGTCCTTCTCCGCGTCGCCGAAGCGTCCGAGCGGGATCGCCTTCACGTTCTTCTCGTACATCTCGGGCTCGCGCTCGCGCCATTCCTCGAGCGCCTTCGTCATGACGATGGGGCATACGATGTTCACGTTGATGTTGTCGGGGCCCCACTCCGATGCGGCCACGCGGCTCATGCCTCGGATGCCCTCTTTCGCCGCAGCGTAGGAGCTCTGTCCTGGATTGCCGCCGATGCCCGCGCCGGAAGCGAAGTTGATGACGGATCCCGCCGTCTCCTTCAGGTAAGGGTAGGCGTGCTTCATGTAGAAGAACGTCGCGTACAGGCCGGATCGAACCGCCAGGTCGAAGTCCTCCTCCGAATGCTGGACCAGCGTCAATCCCGACGCCGACGCCTGCGCGTTGTTGATCAGGACGTCGATGCGCCCGCCGAAGTGCTCGGCGCCCGCTTCGACCGCCGCACGCACCTCCTCTTCCACCGATCCGTTCGCGAGAATCGTAAACACTTCGGAGCCGAAATCGCGCTCAAGCTCCTCCTTCGCCGCTTCCAGACCGCCGGGGAACAGGTCGGTGAGGATGAACTTCGCACCCTCGGTGGCGAATGCGCGCTCGATACCCCGAGCGATACCGCCGCCACCGCCGGCGATCAGCACCACCTTGTCCTTCAAGCCCATGTCCATGCTTTCTCCTTCGATTCGCCTGCACAGCCTGCCCCGTATGGTACCGTGGCGCGCATGCGGGCATGCTATCGCGCCCTGAGAACTCAAAGACGTGTTCGGCCAGCGGCTTTTCCACCCGAAACGATCGCGTCGAGCGGCGCGCTTCACGCGACGAGCGGCCTCTCGGGCAACCTCACGACCTTCGGGCGCTGCCGTATGCGGCGTTCTTTCGATTGCCGTACGCGCTGCCTTTGCGGGCGTTCTTCTTGAGGTCCTTCAACACGTCGTCCTCGCTGCCGCCCTCCACCTGGACGCGCAGCTTGACCACCTGGTCGCGCAGGCGGGCGGCTTCCTCGAAGTCCATACTTTGGGATGCCGAGGCCATGTCGTCCTCCATCGACTGGATGATGCGCAGCACCTCTTCGCGCGACAGCTCGGCAAGCTCCTTGTTCACCTGCTCGGCCGTGGTGCCGCCCATCTCGTCGGTGACGTAGCTCATGATGTCGTTGATGGCCTTGCGGATGGTCTGCGGCTCGATGCCGTGCTCCTCGTTATACTTCATCTGGATGGCGCGGCGGCGCTTCGTCTCGTCGATGGCCAGTGCCATGGAATCCGTCATCTTGTCGGCGTACATGATCACTTGACCCGAAACGTTTCGCGCCGCACGCCCGATGGTCTGGATGAGCGAGCGGTGGTTGCGCAGGAAACCTTCCTTGTCGGCATCCAAGATGGCGACGAGCGATACCTCCGGCAGGTCCAGGCCCTCGCGCAAAAGGTTGATGCCCACCAGCACGTCGAACTCGCCGCGGCGCAGATCGCGCAGGATCTCGACGCGCTCGAGCGTGGCGATGTCGGAGTGCATGTAGCGCGCCTTCACTCCCTGGTCCAGCAGGTGATCCGTCAAGTCCTCGGCCATCTTCTTCGTCAGCGTGGTGATGAGCACGCGCTCATCACGCGCAGCTCGCTCCTTCGACTCGTCGATGATGTCGTCGATCTGCGATGCCGAGCCGCGCACGATGATCTCGGGATCCAGCAGGCCGGTGGGGCGGATGATCTGTTCCACCTGCTGCTGCGACACCTTCTGCTCGTAGTCGCCCGGCGTGGCCGACACGTACACGAACTGCGGGATGCGATCCTCGAACTCGTCGAAGCGCAGCGGACGGTTGTCCAGGCAGCTGGGCAGACGGAAGCCGTGCTCGGCCAATGTGATCTTGCGCGAGCGATCGCCCTCGTGCATGCCGCGGATCTGCGGAACCGTCACGTGGCTCTCGTCGATGATGCAGAAGAAGTCTTTCGGGAAATAGTCGATCAGCGTGTAGGGCGGCTCTCCCGGCTCGCGTCCGTCCATGTGGCGCGAGTAATTCTCGATGCCCGAGCAGAAGTTCATCGTCTCCAGCATCTCGAGGTCGTAGTTCACGCGCATCTCGAGGCGCTGCGCCTCCAGCAGCTTGCCTTCCTCCTTGAACTGCTGCAAGCGCTCGCGCAGTTCGTCGCGGATGGTGCCCAGCGCGCGATCCATCTTCGGACGCGC
>NZ_DBFEGU010000371.1:0-1449 GCF_048329335.1 Eggerthella sp.
GCACCTGCACGGCACCGAGCGAGAGGGTGTCCACGCGCTGGAGGAGCGGGATCACGAAGGTTCCCTTGCCGGAGACGGAGCGCATCTTGCCGGCGCCGGAGACGATCATGAGCTTATCCGGCGGGCATTTGCGCCAGCAGCTCTCGAACACCAGCACGACGGCCATGATGCCGACGGCTGCGGGGAGCAGGTTGAAGATCAAAGATTCGAAAAGCATCATAGGATTTCCTTCCCTTCAAGGGCGGCTCGGGCAGAGCCGCCCGGTTATAGATAACTTCGTCGGGGGCGGACCGGGCTCACGATCGGCACGACACCGGTTCAGTCCAACCGTCGGGACTCAAAGGCGGCGGCGATCATGTAGCTCCAGCAATTCGTATAAGAGGAGAGGCAAGGCCATCGCGAAGAGAGACGGCAGTAAGATGTAGTAAAACGCTGATCTTATAATGATGTCGTTGGCCGTCATCAGGGCCTCGAATGCTTTCAAGGCCTCGTCTGGTTCCGCATCGGAAACCGATTCGCCCTGACTGCTTTTCATATCGGCTTGTTCGGTCGCGTCGCCGACAGGCGCACTTCCGTTCAGGTCGACGTCGACGACGACATGATCACCGTCGTCGGAGATCACGGCGGCGGTCGCGTTCTCGGCGTAAGCCGCGGGCGCGATGCAGCCGAACGATGCTGCGGCTATGGCCATGGCGACGAGCAGCCCTGCCGCCCTTGCGGGTATCCTCATTTCCGTTCTCCATTCCTTTTCGGGGCGCGCCCTCCCTCGGCGCTGTCCGTTTCCCCTCAGGTGGTTATTCCCCGTATCCGGCGGCTTAAACGCCGGATACGGAAAACGGCCGGAAACAAGGCGCCCACCGAGGCTGGAGCCCGATGGGCGCGTGTGCGGCTATGTGCATGTGCGTAGATATGCCGACGTGCATGTGTTCCATTGTGCGTGTATGCGTATGTGCGATTGCGGAACCTACAGGAGCGTATCGAAACCGGGCCTGCCCAGACCCTGGCGAATGCTGCCGGTCGTGAGCTCGACGTGCGGGCGGCCGTCGGCGCCGAAGACGAGGTTCGTGGCGCCTGCCCCGGAGACCACCGTATCCACCTGCCCCGTCGTGAGATCGTATCGCATGTTGCCGACCTGCTGCTCGATATGCGCCGTGCCGTCGGGTTTCAGAACGTTCCTGATCATGGCGTGCCACCTTTACGCATATATGCGGATGCGGATGCATGGGTATGTGCGGATGCGCGGTTGAGCGTTTGCGTGTGTATGCCAAAGCGCCTGCGGGCGCATCCGCACCCCCATGGTATCAGTGCCGGGGCGCGGAGTCCTTCGAGACCTCGCGGGCAGCGTCGGCGACCTTGCCGGGCGACGGCTTCTCGGCTGCCGAGGACGCGGCGGCCTTCCGGGCGACGGCGGCGATGGAGGCCGGGGTCCTCTCCGGCCTCACCCAGCCG
>NZ_DBFEGU010000372.1:0-1588 GCF_048329335.1 Eggerthella sp.
CACGTCGAGCTGGACGTGGAGACGGTGCCCGAATTCCCGTTCGACGAGATCCGCAAGCTCCAGGACCTCAAACGCCGCTTGGCCGCCGAGCTCAAGAGCAACCTGCAGATCGCCGTGGACATCAAGATCGTGGAGCCGAAGACCATCGAGCGCAGCGAGGGCAAGGCGAAGCGCATCATCGACCTGAGAGAAGGGAAGAAGGCATGATTTCGCAGCTGACCGTTTTCCTCGAGAACGAGAAGGGCCGCCTCGCGGCCGCCTGCCGCGCCGTGTCCGACGCGGGCATCAACATGCACGCGCTGAACCTGGCGGACACGTCGGACTTCGGCGTGGTGCGCATGCTGACCGACACGCCCGAGGCCGCAGCCGAAGCGCTGCGCGAGCAGGGCTACCGCGCCACCGTCACCCCGGTGCTGGCCGTGCGCGTTCCCAACGTGCCGGGCGGCCTGGCGAAGCTCCTCGAGTTCATGGACGAGCAGGACGCCAACGTCGAGTACGGCTACTGCTTCTCGGTGAACGAGGACTACGCCGTCGACGTGCTCAAGGCCGACGGTTCGGACGACCTGGAGCAGAAGCTGACCGATGCCGGTTTCGAGCCGGTGCGACCGGAGGACATCTACCGCATTGACTAACTTCTTCGAGCATATCGCATCCGTCGGGCGAGCGCGCCTTCTAGCATGCGCGCTCGCCTGCGCGCTGGCGCTTTCGGGCGCCGCTTGGACGGCACCCGCCTTCGCCGACGTGCGCAAGGCAGACGTCGTATACGGCCAAACGGTCGATGCACGCGGCCTGGCCGTGGCGCAGTGCCCCAGCATCGACGCCGAGTACGCCATGGTCATGGGGGCCGACGGCACCGTGTACTTCGAACGCAACGCCCAAAGCCCCACGCAGATCGCGTCCATCACGAAGATCATGACCGGCGTGGTTGCCCTCGATGCCGTGGAGGACGGGCTCCTGTCGCTCGATTCGCCCGTCACGGTTTCCGCCGCCGCCGCCGCGGTAGGCGAGTCGTCGGCGGGCTTGCAAGAGGGCGACGTCATGAATCTCGATGCGGCGCTCAAGGCGCTGCTCGTGCCTTCGGGCAACGATGCCGCCGTGGCCATCGCCGAGACGATCGGTGCTCTCATGGAGCCGGGCACGTCCGATCCGGAAGCCGTGTTCGTGAACGCCATGAACGCCAAGGCTCAGGAGCTGGGCTGCACCGACACGGTGTACGACAACCCGCACGGGCTTGATTTCGACGCCTACGCGGGCGATTTGCACAGCACGGCGGCCGACGTGGCGAAAGTGGTGCAGTACGCCATGACCAACGACACGTTTCGCGCGGCTGTGGGCGGCGGGAGCACCACCATCCAGGTGACGCGCGCCGACGGCGCGAAGGCCGACATCTACCTTGAGACCACCGACGGGTTCTTCGACATCTACGAGTACGCCATAGGCGTGAAGACCGGCGTCACCCTGCTCGCCGGCCCGTCGTTCGCGGGCGCCGCCAACAAGGACGGCCGCGAGCTGTACGCCATCGTCATCAACTCGTCCTCCGAGGCGCAGCGTTTCAAAGACGCCGAGAGCCTCTGCGAATGGGTGTACC
>NZ_DBFEGU010000373.1:0-2191 GCF_048329335.1 Eggerthella sp.
CCCGCTGGCCGGCGCCTTCGATCTGCGCGACGTCGCCTGCGAGACGCACGTCGACGAGGGAGCGTCGTTCAACGGAGACGCCGCCTGGTCGGCCGAGGCGCTGGGCAACATCCTCAAGAACTGCATGGAGCACACGCCCGCCGGCGGATGCGTGCGCGTGCAGGCGTCCGAGGACGCCGTGGCCTTCCGCCTGTCCGTCGCCGACACGGGCCCGGGCATCGCCGCCGAGGACCTTCCCCGCCTGTTCGAGCGCTTCTACCGCGGCGCGGGATCGGAGGGGTTCGGCATCGGCCTCGCGCTGGCCCAGGCGCTCGTGACCGCCCAGGGAGGCACGCTGCGCGCGGGCAACGACCGCGAAACGGGCGGCGCTCGCTTCGACCTGACGTTCCCGAAGGTGGTCGTGTAGGAGGCCCTTCGCCCGGAACGGCGGGCTGGCCGAATATGACAATTCCGTCATGCGGCGTTCATGCCCGCGCAAGCGCGGGATGGCACACTATTCCGTAGACCGTTAGCGAGAAAGGCTCCTCATGGACATTCTGACCATCGACCATCTCACCAAGGTGTACGGAAGCGGCCCCACGGCGCTCAAGGCGCTCGACGACGTGTCGTTCAGCGTGGCCGCGGGCGAGTTCGTGGCCATCGTCGGCTCGTCGGGCTCCGGCAAGTCGACGCTTCTGCACCTCATGGGCGGCGTCGACCGCCCCACCTCCGGCACGGTGCTGCTGAACGGCGCGGACGTGTACGCGCGCTCCGACGAGGAGCTGGCCGTGCTGCGCCGTCGCGACGTGGGGCTGGTCTACCAGTTCTACAACCTCATCCCCGTGCTCAACGTGGTGGAGAACATGACGCTTCCCGTGCTCATGGACGGACGCGCCGTGAACGAAGAGCGCCTCGGCATGCTTCTGGACGGCTTGGGACTGCGCGGCCATGAGCGCTTCCTGCCCAATCAGCTGTCAGGCGGACAGCAACAGCGCGTGGCCATCGGGCGCGCGCTCATGAACGCGCCTGCCGTGGTGCTGGCCGACGAGCCCACCGGCAACCTCGACTCGCGCAACTCGCACGAGATCATGGCGCTTTTGCGCGAGTCGAACAAGCGCTTCGACCAGACGCTCGTGGTGATCACGCATGACGAGGACATCGCCTGCATGGCCGACCGCGTCATCGCCATCGAGGATGGCCGCATCGCCTCCGACGAAAGGAGGCGCTGATGGCCGGCATATTCACGCGTTTCACCCTGCGCTCGCTCGCTCAGAACCGCGTGCGCACGGCCGTGACCGTCGTCGGCATCGCGCTGTCCACGGCGCTTCTGGCCGCCGTGCTGACCAGCGTGGCAAGCGTGCAGCAGGGCTTGCTCGAGCGCACGATGGTAACTGAAGGATCATGGCACGTGTTTTCCCCCGACGTGCCCGCTCAGGGCATCGATGCGCTCGTGGAAAGCGACGCCGTGACCGACCTCGCCACCTTCCGCGACCTCGGATCGGCCGCACTCGCGCCCGACGACGCCAACCGTCTGGGTGCGTTCATCGCGCTGAAGACGACGCCGACCACCGTCAAGGGCGTCGACGAGCCGGGCGGCGCGCCGTACTCCCTGATGCCCGAGCTGGCAAGCGGGCGATGGCCCGAGACAGCGGACGAGATCGTGCTGCCCGACTATCTCCAAGGCGAGGAGCTGGGCGCGGGAGGCGCCGAGGGCGTTGTTTCGAACGGCCCCCTTGAAACGGGTTCCACCCTCACGGGAGGTTTTGGAAACCTCGCAGCCGCCGAAGACGGCGCGCGCCTCGCCGACGGAAACGAGACGCGCGTCGAGAACGCCCGCGAGCGCACGCTGACGGTTACCGGATTCTACAAGCGACAAGCGCCTTTCCTCGCCAACAACTACACGGCCTCTTCCGCGCCCAGCGTCGCCCTCACCGTGGCCGACGCGTCTGAGGAAGGAGCGGCTGCGGGCGCGTATCTGGTCACGCAAGGTCTGGGAACCCTCGACGAGATGAAGGCCTTCTTCGCCGACGCGACCGGATTGGACGATACGGCCGCCACTCTGTACCACACCAGCCTGTTCTCGTACTTGGGCATCTCCGACGGCAGGCCCATCTGGGGAAGCCTCTGGGCGGTTGCCGCCGTGTTGGCCATCGTCATCGTGGCGGCGTCCGCATCGCTGATCTACAACGCATTCGCCATCTCGGTGGCCGAG
>NZ_DBFEGU010000374.1:0-5116 GCF_048329335.1 Eggerthella sp.
AAGCCCCGCCGGCGCCGGCGACGAGCCTGAGCTAAGGCACCGAGGGCCTGGACGACAACGGGTCGGCCGGCGGGGCGGGGCTTCTCTCCCGATGATACGCTTCGCCATCGGGAGACGCATCTATCGTCCCATAGGATGACAGGGCCTGCTAGTCAGTATGAACATGACTTAAAACATCATGGACAAAAAGCATGACTTTTCGGTAGTTTTCCAAGGGAAAACCAGCAGAGTGGAAAAGGAGCCTGGAAGAAACCCCAGGTAAACGGAACGCCTCTTGTCGCGCGCCAAAGCAAAACTACGGAAAAGTGCCTGTTTATGTCCATGACTCTTTAAGTAATATATAGAAGCGCACGAAACCAGGGCGTACGGAAGAGAAACTCGGCCGGCTTTTCGGACGCAGGAAGCATCGGCTTTTGAGCGCCCTTCGCCGCGGCGTTCCTGCGAAACATCCCGGCTTTCGAGCTTCTTCCTGCCGGAATACTCTCCGATTGACGATACGCCAAGCCGCTGGTGTCGGCGCTGCTGTTCGCGGTGCACATCGTGTACGTGTCGAAGTTCTCGGGGACGAACGACGTGCTGGTGCTCACGGTGATGCAGTTCTTCATCGGCGGCGCGTGCGGCGTGGCGTGCGGCGCCTGCTTCGAGACGCTCCCTCCCGCGTGGGCCCTCACGCCCGAGTTCTTCTGGAACATGGCCTACCTGGTCATCTTCGCGTCGTGCGTGGCGCTGGTCATCCAGAACGTGGCGCTGGCGCATGTGCCGCCCGCGCAGGCGTCGCTGTTCCTCCGTCTGGAATCGGTGTTCGGCGTGCTGTTCAGCGTGCTTCTGTACGGCGAGCAGGTGGGGCTCAAGCTGATCGTGGGATTCGTGCTGATCTTCGGCGCCATCCTGGTCAGCGAGATGTTCCCCCTGAAACGCAAGGACGTTGCAACCAATCAACTGGAAGCGGTGCCGGTCGAGCTGCCATGATACAATTGCTCCCAATGTGTGCAGTAAGGGAGGAACCTCATGGCAGAAAAAGACAACATCGTGCTCATCGGCATGCCCGGCGCCGGCAAATCTACCCTCGGCATCGTGCTGGCGAAGATCTTGAACTACGACTTCATCGACGCCGACCTCGTCATCCAGAACAGCTGCGACAAGACGCTGCAGAAGCTCATCGACGCGTGCGGTCCCGAGGGCTTCATCCAGGTGGAGAACGAGATTCTGCGCGAGCTGAACGCGTCGAAGTCCATCATCGCCACGGGCGGCTCGGCCGTGTACTCCGACGAGGCCATGAAGCATCTCGCCGAGATCGGGACCATCGTGTATCTGAAGATCACGTACGACCAGCTGGTCAGCCGTCTGAGCGACCTGCAGGAGCGCGGCGTGGTGCTGAAGGGAGGCATCGGCATGAGCCTGCGCGAGCTGTACGACGAGCGTCTGCCGCTGTACGAGCAGTACGCCGAAGTCACCGTCGACGTGAACGACCTGTCCATCACCGCCGCCGCCCGCAAAGTGGCCGACGCCCTGAAGCAAGCGTAATCGAAAATGAGACAAAGGGAATGAGACAAAGGAACGGAGATGCCGTCTCGTGTCGATCTCGTGTGAGACACCAACCCCGTCCCTAGTGTCTCACCCGGCGTCTCGTCCAAGCAAGAAAACGCCCCGCAGCTCGTTACAAGCTGCGGGGCGTTGTCGTTGCTGGTCGAAGCGCGATGCGGCTCTACAGGCCTTCTGTTTCGAAGCGCTTCTCAAGCGCCTCTTGATGGATGCTGTACTGCAGCGCCATCTCTTTTGCTACGCGTCCGCTCTTCACGAGATCGAACAAGCTCTGATCCATCGTGCGCATGCCCTCGGCACCGCCCGAGGCGATGGCGCTGTCCAGCTGATGCGTCTTCTCCTCGCGAATAAGGTTGCGGATTGCCGTGTTCGTGATCATGATCTCGAAGGCCGGCGCCGTGCCGCCGTCGACGGTGGGCACAAGCTGCTGCGACACGATTGCCTGCAGCACCATGGACAGCTGAATGCGGATTTGGCGCTGCTGCGAAGCGGGGAAGGCGTCGATGATGCGATCCACCGTGCCCGCGGCGCCCGTAGTGTGCAGCGTAGAGAACAGCAGCTGCGCCATCTCGGCCGCAGTCACCGCAGTGCCGATGGTGTCCTGGTCGCGCATCTCGCCCAGCAGGATGACGTCAGGGCTCTCGCGCATGGCCGAGCGCAGGGCCTCGCTGTACGTTGCCACGTCGGTGGGCACTTCGCGCTGCGTGACGATGCAGGTGCCGTGCTTGTGCACGTACTCGATGGGGTCTTCCATCGTGATGATGTGGCCGGAACGTTCATGGTTCAAGCGGTCGATGATGCATGCCAGCGTCGTGGACTTGCCGGCGCCCGCCGGGCCGGTGACCAGCACGAGCCCCTTCTGGAACTTGGCCAGGCGCAGCACCTCGTCGGGGATGTGGAATTCCGCCGGATCGGGCAGGCCGAAGGGGATGACGCGGATGACCGCTCCGTACGAACCGCGCTGACGGAAGACGTTCGCGCGGAAGCGCCCGATGCCGGGCAGGGCGAACGAGAAGTCGTCGTCGTGATTGCCGTTCTGCATGAAGGTGTCCATGTTGCGGCCAGATGCCTCGTAGATGGCTCCGACGAAGGCCTCGGTGTCGGCCGGCTTGAACGGTGCCGAATCCAGTCGAACCTGGCGGCCGCTCACGCTGTACGCCAAAGGAAGTCCTGCGATAATGAAGACGTCGGATGCCTTCGCGTCCACCATCTCTTGCAAGAGCTGCTCCAGTTTCATCGTGCTTCTCCTATCGTGTTTGCGCGGCGCCCGACCAGAGCGTGGCACCCGGGCCGTCGTTCGTCCACTGCGTTGTCGCTTTCCATTGGCTGATCTCGTATGTTGCGTTCGCGGTGATGGTTAATTCCACGTCAAGCGTGCGCCCGCTGGAGGAGGCGAACGTCATGAGCACTCTCGACCCGTCGCGCTGCGCGTCGGCCGGCAGCGCCTCGTCCACGGCGGCAAGCGCTTCGTCCAGACCGCCTCCGGAGGCTCGCACGTCTTCCAGAGCCGCGTCGATGACGGCCACCGCGCTTTGAGCGGCTTGCTCGTTCTGGTAAGTATCGTTGGTGAACAGGGCCTGTTTCTCGGCGGCGGAATACGTCGCTTGCGCGGTGGTAGCCGAAAGCACGGCCATCACGGCCAGGCACAAGATGATGACCAACGTGAACAGGCTGATGGGGCCGATACGAACGCTGCCGTTGGTGCTGTTCATCGCTGCACCCCCTCGTTCGACACGTAGCGAGCCGTGTCTATCTGGTAGGTTGCTTCTCCGCCGCAAGATACGTAGATGTGGGCGGTGTAAAGCGTGCCACCCGGTTGGCTCTGGGCTTCCACGATGCGCGTCAAGTCGTACACGCTCTTGTCGAGGACGTCGATCGGCCCCTCGGGTTGTACCAGCTGGCCGTCGACGAGGACGTACTCTCCTCCCGTGTTGCCGCTGGTCGGATCGGCCGCGAACGCTTCGGCGTCGTTCGATGCGAGGATGATGGCGTTCGACAGGCGGTCGGCTTCGATGCTTCGTTCGTGCGCTCCGGCGATCACCTGCATGATCACGGCAAGCGACGCAATGAGAAACACCAGGAGCACAAGCGCCTCCACGATGAAAGCCGCGCCGTGCCAGGGTCGACGGTCGTGATCGTTGCCGCGGCGCAGGCGGGAAAGGTCGATGCCCATCAGGCACCTCCTCTTACGCTGCGCAGGGCAACCGAGGTGGAGCCTTGGTCGGTGTGCACGGTCAGCAGGCCGTCGGTGTAGGTGAAGTCGAAGGTGGAAGACCTCACGATCTCCCGAGCCTTCTCGGGCGTGAACGCCGTTCCGGCGCGCGTGTACTCTTCCACGATTGCCCCCTGGTAGGCGTACAAACGCGTCTCGTAGTCGCCGTTGCCCAGGTGTTCGGTCAGCACGAGCGCCAGCCCTTCGGGACCGTCGGCCACGCCTACGGCGTCGGTCCCGTCGGTGGCTCGGATGGAGTTCGCGATCAACGACAGCCCCAGTCGGGTATTGTCAGAGGAAGAGCGCACATCGTTCGCTGCGCGGTAGGCGCTCGTGCCCACCAGAAGCGCCAGCAGCAGGAACAGCGCGATGACGGCGAACAGCAGCGTGATGAACGCCCGTCCGCGCGCCTTTCCATCGCGGGCTTCGGAGCTGCGGTTGGACCCTGTCGCCTGGATCAGCGTTTGCACCATATCGCCCCTCATTTCGCCAACACCACGACGTTCGGCATGACGTTGTCGGCGAACACCTCGTACGTGATCGCGTAGTCGGAGCGATTCACGACCAACCCGTAGTTCTCCTCGAGATAGGCGAGCGACGAGGGGTATGCGCCCTCGATGGCGCAGCACTGCTTCGCGCTGTTCAAGATGGCGTTGCGCACCGACAGCTCGCCTTGCTCGCGCAGCGATGCTCCGATAGCGTTCGAGGAAAGCCAGACGAGTACGACGACCAGCACGATGGCGAGCAATCCGGCCATGCGCTTGCGGGTGCGCCTCCTGATTTCCTGTTTGGTCAGCTCGTGGTACATGGGACTAGCCGATCGATCCCATGATGCCGATGAGCGGGAGCATGACCGCGATGAGCGTAGCCCCCACGCCCACGGTGAGGAACGCGGCCAGCGTGGGCTCGACGCTGTCGATGAGGCCGTCGAGGCGTACGATAGAGTCGTCGAAGAACGTGTCCGACAGGCTTGCCAGCACGGTTTCCAAGCTGCCAGAGCGCGTGCCCACGACCAGCATGCGGGCGTAGATGGGCTCGAAGACGTTGTTGTCGAAGATGGCTTGCGCGAGGCTCTTGGCCTGGGCGGGATCCGTCATCTGCATCCGCACTGCTTCCAGCTGGGATTTCAGGTTTCCATGATCTACCATGGCCACGGCCTTCTCCATAGCGGTATCGGTGTCCACGCCGGCAGATACGAACGTGGCGAGCGCCGCGGTGAACCGACTAACGGCCATCTGGCGCATAGGCCCGCGCGTGAGGGGCGCCTTTTCGAACAGGCGCAGCAAGCGCTGGCGCCCTGCCGCCGAGCGGCCGGCCAGCACGCCCAGCACTACGAGCACGGTGCACAGCAGCGTAACGCCC
>NZ_DBFEGU010000375.1:0-3013 GCF_048329335.1 Eggerthella sp.
TCGCGGACAAGAACACCTGCGGCACCGAATCGCCCACCGGCCGGCGCCCGAGCGCCCGGCCCCATGCGGCCAACATGAAACCCGCCGGCAGGCCGACGAGCAAGCTCTCCAGCACGATGCCGTGGTCGCCCCCTCCGGCGATGGCGGGCATGAGCGAGCCCAGCACCAGCAGCCCGGCGTAGCACCACACGAGCGGCCGAGACAGCAGCGCATCGCGCGCACGCGGCGAAGCCATCCGCAGCAGCGCGAACGCGATCAGCATGCACGCGAGCGTGCCCCATAGGTCGGCGCGCTCGAAGGCGAACGGGCCGTCCCCGAACGCGCGGTTCTCTCCAAGGTAGAACAACGAGAACACGAACCCCTCGTTGCAGGCGAAACCGCCGATCACCCGCAAGGCCGCCGTTCTGCCTTCCTTATCGGCGCGCAAGCCGAGATGCACGTGCTCCCCTTTCTCCGTCAGGCCTTACAGCTCCATCATAACGGAGATGCCGTGTCGCTTCGCGCCTGCCGCCCGCCCTCCTCAAAATGCGCAACCGCCCGCGGCACGGATGCCGCGGGCGGTTGCTGGGCGCGAGGGAGGGAGGGTTCGCGCCTCGGTAAGGGAAGGATAGGTTGGTTTATGCGACCTTGTCGACCTTGTCGGCCTTCTTGGCCACCTTGACGGTCTTCTTGGGGGCGGCAGCGGGAGCAGCTTCCTCCACGATTTCCTCAACCGCCTCTTCCTCGTCGTCGGCTTCCACCAGCTTCTCACCGCCGCCGAGGCCTTCGCGCAGGCTCTTCACGGTCTTGCCCACCGACGCGCCGAGCTTCGGGAGGTTCTTGGGGCCGAAGATGAGCAGTATGACGGCGAGGATGATAAGGAGCTCGGGTACCCCCATGCCTAAGATTTTCATGTGCGCCTCCTACAGCGTATCGGTGGCACGCGTCTCGCCTGTGAGCCGCCGCCGGTTTCAACGAGGCACATCATGCCCCAGAACCGGCGGCGCGCCTATCGTGCAGACGCATGATTTTATGCGCATAGAAGCACGAATCCGTGTCATGCAAACGGCGTACGGGATGCGTCCTGCCTGCTCACAGCTCCTCTGCCACGACACGCCCTGCTAGCCAGCCCATGACGCTGGCCATCATGAGCCCGCGCGTCCATCCGCTGGAATCGCCGAGGCACATAAGGTCGCATACGCTCGTCAGGAAGCGTTCGTCCATCTTGACGCGGTTGCTGTAGAACTTGAGCTCGGGAGAGTACAGAAGCGTCTCCTGCGCTGCGAACCCCGGCACCACCTCGTCGACGGCCAGCATGAAATTGAGGATGTTGGTCATGGCGCGGTACGGCATGGCCGCCGTGATGTCGCCCGCCACCGCATCGTCCAGCGTGGGTGCCACGTTCGAGCGCACGAGCTCCTTCTCCCACGTGCGCTTGCCGTCGAAGATATCGCCCAAGCGCTGCACGAGGATGCGTCCGTCGCCCAACATGTTCGTGAGCTCGCCCACCTTCTGGGCATAGGCGATGGGCTGGTCGAAGGGGTGCGAGAAATTCTGCGAGCACAGTATGGCGAGGTTCGTGTTCGGCGACTTGCGCTCCTTGTAGGAATGGCCGTTCACCACGGCGAGACCGCCGTCGTAGTTCTCCTGGCTGACGAAGCCGCCGGGGTTCTGGCAGAACGTCCGCACCTTGTTCTTGAACGGGCGCGGATAACCGATGAGCTTGCTCTCGTACAGCACGTCGTTCACCGTCTCCATAACCTCGTTTCGCACTTCCACGCGCACGCCGATGTCCACAGGACCGGGTGCGTGCGCTATCGCATGCTCGCGGCACATGCGCTCGAGCCAGTCGGCGCCGCGCCGGCCCGTGGCCACCACGGTACGCCGAGCGCGGATCTCGCACGCGCCGTCCGGGCCGGCGACGGCCACGCCTCGGCACCGCTCTCCCTCGATGAGCACCTGGGTGCATTCCGTGCGGAAGAGCAGGTCCACGCCCGCCTCGCGCAGGTGGCGCTCGATACGCGCGTACAGATCGCGGGCGCGCTCGGTGCCGAGATGGCGCAGCGGGCAATCTACCAGCTTGAGACCCGCTTTGATAGCGCGGCGGCGGATCTCGTCCACCTCCGGTTTGCGTTCTGCGCCCTCCACGCGCACGTCGGCGCCGAAGCCCAGGTACACGCCGTCCACTTCCCCGATGGCGTCCTGCGCCTCATCACGCCCGATGAGGTCGGGCAGGTCGCCGCCTACGTCGGCCGACAGCGACAGCTTTCCGTCCGAGAACGCTCCCGCGCCCGAGAACCCCGTCGTGATACGGCAGGGTTCGCAGTTCGCGCATGGCGCGCCCGCCTGCTTCGGGCATACGCGATCCTCCACCGCCAAGCCTTTGTCCACCATGACGATGCGCCCCGTGAAGCCCCGCTCCAAAAGGGAGAGCGCGCAGAAAATACCGGCGGGGCCCGCCCCCACGATGACCACGTCGGTGTCGATGGTTCGCATAAGCACGCTCCTGTTCCCGCGCCGTTCCGACGGCGCGATTCGTGTTCTGCATCATTGTACCCCTCCTGCCGTAGGCTCGTCCGGGATCCGGCGACGGGAGAGGAACAGCCGATCGGAGCGGATGCTTCGCATGAGGAGCTCCGACGCGGAACGCGGCCTGCCCGCCAAGTTCCTGTGAAGGATTCTTGAACCTCGTGTGACGGTTCGCCGGACATTCATAAGGTCGCGAACTGCGACGTTGCCGTTTTGTTACCCTTCCTCTTCGCGCCCGCAACCATACCACGCCAACGAACCCGACGCGGACGCAGGAAGGATGCCTCAATGGTATCGCACCCCTCCCGTCGCGCGCTCGCGTTCGGCGCGGCGGTCTCCCTCGGCATCGCGTGCATCGCACCCTCGCAAGCTGCGTTCGCCGTCGAAAAAGCTCCCGCGATCCCCCTCGTCCGGCCCGCCGTCCTCTCCGCAGCCGTCACGCTGCCGGGCGCTGCCGCCGAAGAAGCCGTCGCCGACCTCGAGCAGGTGCGCGCTCTCGCGGCGC
>NZ_DBFEGU010000376.1:0-5141 GCF_048329335.1 Eggerthella sp.
CATCCACGCCTGCGCCGTGGCGAACTTCCAGATCGGCCAGACCCCCGAGCTGATCGAGACCGCGTCCAAGAACTACCTGAATTTGGACAAAGAGGAGATGACCCGCCAGGTCACCGAGGTCATGCTGGGCAAGATGCGCGAGGTCATCGGCCAGATGGACCTCAAGGAGCTCATGCGCGACCGTGAGAGCTTCAACGCGAAGGTCTTCGGCGGCTCCAAGGATGACCTCGCCAACCTCGGCCTCGAGCTGCGCACCTTCAATGTGCAGGACTTCTCCGACTCCCAGGGCATCATCCGCTCCATGGGCGCCGATCAAGCGGCCGAGATTAAAAAGGAAGCCGAGCTGGCGCAGATCAAGGCGGCCGAGGAGGTCGCCATCCGCCAGAACCAGCTCGACTTGAAGCAGGCCGACCTCAAGAAGCAGGCCGACAAGGCGAAGGCCGAGGCCGATATGGTGAAGGCCACCGTGACGGCCGAGAAGCAGCGCGAGCTCTACATCGCCCAGCAGGAGGCCGAGATCGCCGCGGAGACCAAGAAGGTCGAGCTCGCCGAGCGCCAGGCGGACGTGAGGGAGCGCGAGCTGAACGCGACCGTGAAGAAGCAGGCCGAGGCCGACCGCTACGCCGCAGAGCAGGCGGCCGAAGCCGACCTCTACAAGCGCACGAAGCAGGCCGAGGCCGCCCGCATCGAGCGTCAGAACCAATCCGACGCCGAGCTGTATTCCGCCCAGAAGGACGCCGAGGGCATCCAGGCCCGCGCGAAGGCCGAGGCCGAGGCCACGCGCTTGAAGGGCGAGTCCGAGGGTGTGGCCGAGAAGGCCCACGGCGAGGGCGTCGCGGCGGGAATCAAGGCCCAGGCCGAGGCGTACAACGGCATGGATAACCCCTACCTGCTCGCCAACCGCTACATCGACATCATGCCCAAGGTAGCCGAGCAGGTTGCGAAGCCCCTCACTGCCGTCGATTCCATCAAGATGTACGGATCGGGCAACGCGCAAAAACTCGTAAAGGAGACCACATCGATTGTCGACCAGGTCGCATCCGGCCTGAAGGACAGCACGGGAATCGACCTGCCGTCCCTGCTGAACGGTCTGATCTCGAACCCCGATATCGATGCCGACTCCGCCGAGAACTCGGTGGAGTGATGGTCGTCCTGCTGATCGCCTCGGCCTTGCTGCTCGATTTCTTCGGCTGCATGATGCCCCTGGCATTGGTCGAGGACACCAAGGCATTTAAGGTCGGCGTGTTCCTGATTTGGGCGGCGCTGGTGGCGGATTCCGTCCTGATGGGCTTGTTCTATCCGAGGGAGCTGGCGGGGGTGAATCCCCTGTTGGCGGCAGGTCTCGAATCGATATGCCTCATCTGTGCCATGTATCCCCTGCATGGGTTCGCATCGAACTTGGCCCCCTGTGGCATCCGGGTCGATACCGCCGCGGCCCTCGTCTTCATAGACTTCCTCGTGACCGCTGTGGGATATGTCTCCCTGCTCTTGGGCACGATCTGGCTTATATTCTTCTAGGCTCGCAGGCATATGGACCTGTCGACCATCAAGCCGGTGCCCTTCCGGCCCCGCAAGCCGGAGGGTTCCGAGGAGTAGTACCGGGGCGGGCCGCCCGCACGTCGCGCAGACCGTTGGGCGGCTTTTTACATCGAAGGGGAGTGTGCCCCATGGAGGGGAAACGAAACCGCGGCGAGGTGACCGCCGAGCTTTCCGAGAAGGTATGGGCGAGGCTGTGCCGCGAGAACGCCCTGGTCGCGAGCGAGGTCTGGGTCGATGACGCCCGCCGGGTCGATTTCGTGGCCTACAGGCCGCATCGTCCGCGCGACCGATCGTCGAACCATGCGACCGCCGCCGAGCTCGAGTCCGGCACCTTCACGTTCGTCGAGGTCAAGTCGTGTATGGACGATTTCACGAGCGGCCACGGCAGGACGTTCGAGGGCGATGAGAACTGGCTGGTGTGCCCGCTCGAGCTCGCCGACTCGCTGGCTTCCAAAGGGATGCTGCCCAAGGGGGCGGCCGTGTACTCGCCCGACGCCCGCGGTGCCCTGCGGAAGCGCTACGACACTTCCGAATTCCGGCAGGTGCGCGTCGCCCCGGCAATCGAGCTGATATGGGCGATGCTGAGGCGGAAGAGCTCATGCGAGACCGGCGCCGGTTTTCCCGTATAGATCACCGGCACACCTGTCCGGATGCATATCCGCACATCGGCATACATACGCCGAGGCACATACGCGCACACGCATATATACACACCAGCACCATTGCACATATGCGTGCACGCATAAAGACATAGACGCACAGATGAACAGGCCGCGACCCCTTACGAGATCGCGGCCTGTTCTCGGACCGAAGTCCCACCCATGAAAGAAATCCGCGATGCCCGCATGGGAAAGACAAGCCGTTCGGCTGCGCGGGACCCACATCATTCTGAGGCTATCGTACCCGTTTGCGCATCGGGGTATACGGGCGCGCGGGGAAATGCGCGGAAGCATATCCGCCCCGCCTTCCAAAACTTCCTATAGTTTCTGCGAAACCCCCGTTCAGCGTATATTTTTTCGCTTGCGCGGGTATCAATTCCTCGTTACTGGTCGAACGGATGACGGGATATGGAAATGGCAGACGGTGACCGCTTTACACCGGAACAGGCCGAGGCGCTGAGCGCGCTGAGGGACGGGAGGAACGTGTTTCTCTCGGGCAACGCCGGCACGGGTAAGAGCTACGTGCTCAACGCCTTCATATCGGACCTGAAGGCGCGTAATGTCGATTTCCTCGCCCTGGCGCCCACCGGCATCGCCGCGCTGAACCTCACGGACGGCTCGACGATCCACCGCACGCTGAAAATCGCGCCGGGGGTCTGCGCCCCCGATGGCCCCAAGGGGTCCCGCAAGGTGCTCGACGCCGCGAAGGTAATCATCATCGACGAGATCTCGATGTGCCGCATCGACCTGTTCGACCACGTGATGGGGATGATCTCCCAGTCCATGACGCGCAACGGCGCGAAGCAGGTGGTCCTCGTCGGCGACTTCTTCCAGCTGCCGCCGGTCGTGACCGACCGCGACTCCGCGCTGCTGATGAAGTTCTATCCCGGAAACCTCCAGGGCTGGTGCTTCAAGTCGAGGTACTGGACCGGCTTCGATTTCGAGCCTCACGTCCTCAAGACGGTCGTGCGCCAATCCGACCCCGATTTCATCGACAACCTGAACCGCGCCCGCGTCGGCGACGCGTCGTGCCTCGATTACTTCAACGCGCACTCGAAGAGCTCCCGTGCCTACCTGCCGAAGGACACGCTGGTGCTGTGCGCCAACAACCGCATCGCCGATTCGATCAACCGCGAGAACGTCGACGCGCTCGACGCCCCGAAGGTCGAGTTCGCGGCCGCCGCGACAGGCACGGTGTCAAACGGCGACAAGATGGCGCCGGAGAGGATCGTCCTGTGCCGCGGCGCCCGCGTGATGTCGCTCGTGAACAGCCCTCAGGAGGGTTACGTCAACGGCACGCAGGGCACCGTCACCGACGCGTCCGCGGACGCCGTGACGGTCAAGTTCGACGGCGCGGACGAGAAGGTCAGCATCGAGCGGCATAGATGGGAGATCAACAAGTCCGAGGCCGTCGTCGAGATGGACGAGGAGGGCAGGCCCGTCAACAGGGTCAAGACCGCCGTCGTGGGTGCCTATACCCAGATCCCGCTCAAGCTCGCCTACGCCATCACCATCCACAAGTCGCAGGGTCTGACGTTCGATGCCTGCTGCGTCCACACGAAGGTCTTCGCCGAGGGCCAGCTGTACGTCGGCCTGTCCCGCGTGCGCTCCGCCGCCGGCCTCACCGTGTTCCCCAAGATCGAGCCGAACCGCCTGATCGCCAGCCGCGAGGTCGTGGAGTTCTACGATTCCCTCGAGCACAGGATGGAGGAGCCGGTCCAAATCGAGTGCCCGCGCCGCTACGAGTCGCGGGTCCGCGCCTACATCCGAGACCTCATGGACGGCAGGGGCCCCGACGCCCCCACGCCTCTCGCCCTGGAAGGCGCCCTGGAGAACAGCAAGGGAGGTACCCCGGAACCGGGGACCGAAAGACCGGCTAGAACCCTCGAGGAGAAGATCCGGGCGGATATCGTGACTCGAGCCACCTTCGCCCTCAAGGATGCGCTCTCCGGCGCGATGTCCAAGGACCATCTGGATGCCAAGATGCTCCTTGCCGGGTACGTACTCGATTGGGACTACGACCCACATGAGCTCTATGTCGTCCGCAAGGAGGGCGGTTATCGCGTCAGCGCATCGGAACTGGGCATCCGGCGCTCCGAGGTCGAGGCGAGGATCGCGAAAAACTCCGGCTTCGACTTGGGCTCCGCTCGTCGTCAGCCGAGCCCGTCCGGCTCCCGTCCTGGGAAGCGGAAGGGAGTGGCGAAAGGGTCCACCGCCGCCGGTCGAAAGACCCGCAAGGCGAATTGGCGGCAGGGATAGCGGAAATAGGGAGGCCGGGAGATTCGGCCTCCCTATTTCATTTTCGCGGGCGGATCGCTATCGTCTCCCGGTGAGCTCCCAGTCCCAGATATACTCCTCGACCTGCTCGGCGAGATGGAGCGGGGCGGGAAGGTTCACCCTCATATCGTTCTTGTAGAGCTGCACCATGCAGCCGCGCAGGGCCTCGGCGTATTTGACGCTGGCAAGCGCCTCGGCCTCGCCACCGGGCGACAGAAGGCAGTACTCGTTGATCGTCTTCTCGCAGAACGCCGCGGTGGGCGAATCGTACTTCGATCCGCGTGCGGACCATTTGTACTGGGCGTCGCCCGGTCGCGGGGCCAACGCGAGGAAGTAGCCGTCCATCTTGAAGAGTCCCTGCTTGTCGCGCCTGTTCGGCACGGTGCCGTCATCTGCGCCGCCCGCGGCCACCTCGTCCGTGAACCAGTCGGGGACCTCGCCGTTGAGACCGGAGCGTATACGCAGGATGCGCAGCTTGCTGCCCGCGAGGTCAAGCGGCTCCTCATAACCGGTCGGTCCGTAGCTCAAGGGTCCCGACTCGAGGCCGGAGTCGCTGATGCCGGGCCACCAGTCTCTCTGGCGGATGCGGCCGTAGGAGTTGACGAGGAGGAGTTCCGGCCTGTCGCCGGTGGCGCGGACTATGCCGTGGAGCATCCTCTTCAGGGC
>NZ_DBFEGU010000377.1:0-2169 GCF_048329335.1 Eggerthella sp.
CGAGATATGCGGGGACCCAGTAGGCCTCGCCCGCGAGCGTGGGGTTGTAGCGGCGCGCGTAGGCGCCCGACTCGCCGTCCGCCAGCAGGTCCGCGTCGATGTCGCCCGATGCGGCGAGCGCGTCGATCGTGGAGGGCGCGACGGCCTGGATGGCGACCTGGGCGCCGATCGCGGCCAGCCAGTCTCGGCGCTCGGCGGGGTCGGCGCCGGGCGCGAGCATGGCCGCGTCCTCGCGCTCGTAGAAGGAATAGCGCAGGGATTGGTAGGCATGCTGCAAAAGCCATCCGGCGGCGGCCGACCCGGCCGCGAGCGTGAGTGTTGCGAGCATAAGGCTCCCTCCTTTGCTGTGGTCCGTGGTTATCTGAAAAGCGCGCCCTGTCGGCGCGCGGGAAGGTTCGGGATGCCCGGGGGCGGGGGTGTCGCGGCCCCCGGGCGGATGGCTCCGGGATGCGCTACTTGCCGCCCGGGAAGGTTTCCGCGCCGGCAGTGCCGCCGGAAACCTTGGTCTTGTGCAGCGTGTCGGCGACCAGGTTGATCTTGCCGTTCATCTCGTTAGACAGGTAGATCAGCGCGGCGATCAGCGCGACGGCGATGCAGACGACGATGACGATCCACTCGATGGATCCCTGGGCGGGCAGGGCCTCCTTGGCGCGGCGCTTCATGTTGAAAAGGCCGCAGGTGGCGATGGCCGCCGGCTTGGCGAGGATATCGTGCATTGGACCTCCTCCTCTCTCTCTTGGATGTATGCGCGGGCGCACCCGCGCGGCCTGTGCCACGTCTGTGGCGGTACGGCATAAACTATGCCCCCGGGAAAGATGCGGGTCAGCACCCTGCCCAAAAATGGGAAAGGTTCGGGATTGTCCCAGCTCAGGACCTATTTCCGCCTGTGGAGGAATTATGGAGCCGCCTTGCGGGCATACACCTCGAAGGTCCCGTCGTCATGCACCCGTGAGAACCCTAGTTCGGCAAGCCCGTCCTCGAGAGCGGGGTAGGCCCCCGAGGGGACGACTGCGAAATCGGCGCCGGTGCCCTCGATGGCCTCGGCATCGCCCGACAGTACGGACCGGGCTGCGCCCCAGGCGTCCGTGCCCCCGTTGAGCTCGGGGCAGAAGAGCTCCGCCCGCGTGTCGAGCAGCGGCCGCAATCCCGCGAGCTCGAGTTCGCTTCCCACGTCGATGTCGCATATGACGGCATCGCCGCTTTCTGCCCCGGCGGCCTCGAGGGCGGCCAGCGCCGCATCCGCCGACGCCTCGGTCACGGTCCTCGCCGGCAAGGTCGCGGCGAGACAGCCTGCGGCGGCGGCGAGCGCGGCCGTGCAGCACACCGCGAGGGCCCATGGCCTCCGCGCACGCGGCCCCGCCACCTCACCCTGGATATCGGAAAGGGAGAGCGCCATGGAGGCGAACAGGAAGAGCTCGTTTCTCACGTTGGCGAGTGCGAGCGCGAGCGTGCCGAGCACGAGGACGTCACCGGCCTCTAGAAGCACCCGGCCGCCGCTTCGCCTGCGAACCCGGCACCGGAACAGCAGGAGCGCCGCGGCGAGGGTGCAGCCGCAGGCGGCTTGCACGGGCGCGGCCTGCGTCCACGGCGCGAGCTCGCAGATCCCCACCGATTTCAGCGACTCGGCGCCCATGGTGAGGAAGGGCAGCATGAGCAGCCTGGCGCCGTAGGGGTTGAGCATGCAGGCGGCCACGGTCGACATCGCCGCCGTGAGCGCCTTGAGCCTGCCGTACCGGTCGAGCCTCCCGTCGGCGATCAGACAGCAGGGGACCATGAGCGCCACGGTCCACAGCGCCCCGTGGAGCTGGGCCATGGCGAAGCCCGCTGCGGGGAAGGCCGCCAGCAGCGAGTCCGGACCGCCGCGCGCCCACTTCCTGCCCGCCGCGTAGCTAATGCAGAGCGCCATCACGTCGATGCCGCGCGGCGTGGAGTTGCACAGCGACGCTATGGCCACCGCGCAGGCGGCCGACGCCGCCGCGTGCACGGCCCCGGTCCTGCCGCGGTCGAGCGTGCAGGCCCACACCGTCGCCGCGGCGGCCATGTCGAGCGCGGCCGCCGCGCACTTGATCCCCGCCTCGCCGAACGCGTCGAAGACGCACGCGGCCGCGATGCACAGCGGCCACTGCTGGCAGATATAGCCCAGGCCCCCCGTGAGCGTCAGGGGGTCGG
>NZ_DBFEGU010000378.1:0-5140 GCF_048329335.1 Eggerthella sp.
GCCATGGGGCGCGCGGCCATCGAGTACTACGAGGACGGAGCCACGCTGGGCAAGCTCACCGACGCCGTGGCCGCGGCGCGCGACAAGGTGGTGCAGGCCGCCGCGAAGCGCGCTGCGCAGAAGGCGCAGGCGACCGGGGCGAAGGCCATGGACGCCGTGCGCGACCGCGCCGGGCGCGCGGCACAGGCGGCCGGCGGGGTGCGCGATGCCGCCCTCACGCGCTTCGCTTCCGGCAAAGTCCGCTGATTCTCCCGCTAAAGCAAACCGAAGAAGGGAAACGAGTTTGATGACGGATCTCTGGCCGCGTCTGGAGCCGCTGCTCGCCGCTGCGGAGCGCCCCGCGCGCTACCTCAACCACGAGTTCGGCTGCGTGTACAAGCCCGAAGCGGACTTCCGCTTCTGCATGGTGTATCCCGATACCTACGAGCTGGGGCAGGCGAACCAGGCGCTGCGCATCCTCGTGAACGTGGTGAACGCCGTCGACGGGATGGCCGCCGAGCGCGCGTTTCTTCCTGCGCCCGCCATGTGCGACACGCTGCGCGCCGAGGGCATCCCGCTGTTCAGCATAGAGAGCTGCGCGCCGCTCGCCGAGTTCGACGCCGTGGGCATCACATTGCCGCACGAGCTGGCGGCTACGAACGTGCTTGAGACGCTCGATTTGGCAGGCATCCCGCTGCATGCAGACGAGCGCGCCGAAAGCGACCCGCTCGTGGTGGGGGGCGGCCCCTGCGCCTACAACCCCGAGCCCTACGCGCCGTTCTTCGACGCGTTCAGCATCGGCGAAGGGGAGGAGGCCTTGCCGCGCGGCCTGGCCGTCGTCCGCCGCCTGCGCGCCGAGGGCGCTGCGCGCGCCGACATCCTGCGCGCGCTGGCCGACGAGCCGGGCTGGTACGTGCCGTCGCTGTACCGCTGGCGTGCCGAGGACGAGGCGCAGGAAGCGGGCTCGTGGATCGAGCCTTTGGAAGAGGGCCTGCCTCTGCGCATCGAGAAGAGCCTGTTCGAGGGCTTCGCGGAAAGCCCTGGCTGGGAGCCGTGCATCGTGCCGTTCACCGAGGTGGTGCACGACCGCCTGAACGTGGAGGTGCTGCGCGGGTGCGCCCGCGGCTGCCGCTTCTGCCAGGCGGGCATGATGTACCGCCCCGTGCGCGAGCGCTCGGCCGACAACGTGGTGGAATCGGTGGTGCAAGGCCTGGCCGAGACGGGCTACGACGAGGTCAGCCTCACGTCGCTGTCGTCCACCGACCACTCGCAGATCGCCTCTATCCTCACGCGCATCAACCGCGCCTGCGACGGGAAGGGCGTGCGCATCTCGGTGCCTTCGCAGCGCCTCGACTCGTTCGGCGTGGACATGGCCGAGCTGGTGGCCGGCCAGAAGAAGGGCGGCCTCACGTTCGCGCCCGAGGCGGGCACGCAGCGCCTGCGCGACGTCATCAACAAGAACGTCACCGAAGACGACCTGTTCGGCGCGTTGGACGCCGCGTTCAAGGCGGGGTGGCGCCGCTGCAAGCTGTACTTCATGATAGGCCTTCCCACCGAGACCGACGACGACATCAAGGGCATCGCGAGCCTCGCGCAGCGAGCCTACGACCGCATGAAGGCCGCCACGCCTCCCGAGCAGCGCGGATCCTTGCGCATGAGCGTGTCGTGCGCGCTGTTCGTGCCGAAGGCGCAGACGCCGTTCCAGTGGGACGGGCAGATCCCGCCCGAGGAGGCGCTGCGGCGCGTGCAGCTGCTGCGCAACTCGGTGAAGTACCGCGCCGTGGACGTGCACTGGCATGATCCGGCCACCAGCTTCGTGGAGGCCGTGATGAGCCGCGCGGGGCGCGAAGCCGCCGCGTGGGTGGAGACCGCCTGGCGCCGAGGCGCGCGCTTCGACGCGTGGACCGAGTGCTTCGCAGAGGCCGCTTGGCGCGAGGCGGCGGACGAGGTGGGCATCGACCCGGCCGCCATCGCGCAGACGGCGTATCCCACGACCCGCGTCATGCCGTGGGAGCATATTTCCACCGGCGTGTCGACGCGGTGGCTGGCGCGCGAGCGCCGCTTGGCCGACGAGGGCCGCACGACGCCCGACTGCACGTTCGAGAACTGCTCGGCCTGCGGCGCGTGCCCGACGCTCGGGGTGGACAACGAGCTGGCCCAGCCCCGCGTGGCGTCCGGCTCGAACGCGGTCGAGCCCTCGTGCCGTCATGGACGAAGCGGCGAAGCCGAGCTCCTTCGCCATCCCGGGCAAAGCGGCGAAGCCGACGCCTCCTCCGTCATCCTGGGAGAGCGAAGCGAGACGAAGGATCCCGCGCGGCGCGAAGGCGCCGGAAAGGAGGCGACCCATGCCTGATCCGAACCTGTTCCGTCTGCGCATGACGTTCTGCAAGCAGGGACGCCTGGCGATGCTGTCTCATCTCGAAGTGGCGCGCGCTCTCGAGCGCGCGGTGCGCCGCGCAGGCCTGCCGTTCGCAGTGAGCCAGGGCTTCTCGCCCCATATGAAGATCGCGTTCGGCGCGGCGTTGCCCGTGGGTGTGGGCGGCACGCACGAGCTGGCAGACCTGCAGATGACGCGCTACGTGCCTGTCGACGAGGCGCTTGAGGCTCTGCAGCGCGCAAGCGTGCCCGACCTGATGGTGAAGGCGTGCGACTACATCGAGCCGCACGCGCCGGCCGCATCGGCGGCGTACCCTATCGCCGTCTACCGCGCGCTGCTGTCGCACCCTCCCGCAACCTTTCCGGTGCCAGACGAAGTTACGGTGGTGCGCAAGAAGAAGGAGAAGGTGCTGTGCACGGCCGATTTCCTCGTGGGGGAGCTGGAGCTGTCCGGCGCCGTGGCCACGTTCTCGCTGGAATCGAAGCCGACGGGCTCGCTACGTCCCGACGTGCTGCTGCGCGCGTGCTGCGAAGCAGCCGATGCCGTAGCCCCCGAAGCCTCCGCGCCGTTGCGCGTGCTGTCGGTCATGCGCACCGAACAGCGCGCCGCTCGCTGACGGGGAGGGGTCGCATCTTCCGCGCCCGCTTCGAGCAAGAAAAAAAAAGCCCGCCGATCGGCGGGCTTTCTGTATTCAGATGGCGGGATGTACGAGACTCGAACTCGCGACCTCCGACGTGACAGGCCGGCGCTCTAACCAACTGAGCTAACACCCCGTGCTTTGCAGCGCGGAATATATTACCGGGTGTCGCCGATTCGCGCAATACCCCAATTTGAAAAAGTTTGGGAAAGCGTGCGCCGGGTTCGCATGCAGGTTCTGTGATGAGGGAAACATTTTGGTGTGAAATTTCACAGTAGTGATAAAGTTTAGCGACTAAATTGTATACGACAGGAATCGAAGGCAAGGAAGATGAGATGACGGATTCGTTCAATGAGACGAAACGCGAGCTGTACGAGCTTATGCAGCGCTCACGGCGCGAGCGGTTCACGCCGCCAACGCCCGAAGGCGTGACGCCGTCCGAGGCGCGCACGATGATGACGGTCAGCGCTCTTCAGCATACGTGCGAGGACGTCAGGCCGGGTCGCGTCGCGGAGCTGACGCACACGACGCCGAGCGCGTTGTCCCAGACGTTCAAGACCCTCGAGGAGAAGGGCCTCATCGAGCGGCACCGCGCAAGCGGCGATTACCGCGCCGTGTCGGTAAGCCTCACCGAAGAGGGCGAGCGCTTCGCTGCCGAGGGCAGACGTTTGCGCGACGAGCACATGGACGCGGTCATGGAGCACGTGGGTATCGAGGACATGCGGCATCTCGTTCGCATCCTGCGCAAAGTGGTCGAGTTCCACGAGCTGGATCCTGAGGCGACGTGCAAGAGCCGCGCGGAAGGAGATGAGGCGCCGTGCGCATAATTCGCTATCTGAAGAACTGCAAGGTGGCCGTGCTGCTCATCGTGTGCCTGCTCGTCGTGCAGGCGTTCACCGACCTGGCGCTGCCGCACTACACGTCCGATATCGTCGATGTGGGCATCCAGCAGTCCGGCGTGGAGCATGCGGCCACCGACGAGATGACGGCCAAGACCCATGACGAGATCGCTATGATGCTTCCGGTCGACGACGAGCAGACGTTCCGCGACGCTTACACCGAGACGGACGACGGCACGTACAAGCTCAACGACCAGGGCAAGAAGGAGCAGGAGGAGCTCGACCGCATGGTGGCCCTGCCGCTGGTTGCCATCCATTATTCCAGCCAGATCCCCGACCTCGACCTCGACCAGGTGATGCAGGCCTACGAGGCCGGCGCTATCGACAAGCAGAAGATCCTCGATATGCTGGACGAGGCCAAGCAGCATATGGGGGACATGGGCGACTCCATCGTCGACCAGCAGGCCATCGCCGCCGCCAAGGCTGAGTACGAGTCGCTCGGCTACAATCTGTCCGACATGCAGATGGGCTACCTCGTGCGCATCGGCCTTCTGATGTTGGGGCTTGCCGCCCTCGGCATGGTCGCCGCCGTGCTCGTGGGCTTCATCGCCTCGCGCACGGCCGCGAAGGTGGGCGCCACGCTGCGCTCGAAGCTGTTCCGCCGCGTGGTGTCGTTCTCGGACGCCGAGGTGCAAAGTTTCTCGGCCGCCTCGCTCATCACGCGCGGCACGAACGACATCCAGCTGGTGCAGATGGTCACCGTCATGCTGCTGCGCATGGTGCTGTACGCGCCCATCCTCGCCATCGGCGGCATCATCATGGTTTCGCGCACGAACCTCGCCATGAGCTGGATCATCATCTTGGCCGTGGCGGTCATCTTCGTGCTCATCATGGTGCTGATGCGCGTGGCGCTGCCCAAGTTCCAGATCATGCAGACCCTCATCGACCGCGTGAACCTCGTGTCGCGCGAGATCCTCACGGGCCTGCCCGTCATCCGCGCGTTCGACCGCCAGCCTTACGAGGAGAAGCGCTTCGACGAGGCTTCCACCAAGCTCATGAAGACGCAGCTGTTCACGAACCGCGTCATGACGTTCATGATGCCCCTGATGATGCTCATCATGAACGGCGTGTCGGTGCTCATCGTGTGGGTGGGCGGCTCCTACATCGACAACGGCACCATCCAGACGGGCGACCTCATCGCGTTCATCACCTACGCGATGGTCATCATCATGAGCTTCCTCATGATCGGCATGATCTCCATCATGCTGCCGCGCGCCGACGTGGCGGCCCAGCGCGTGAACGAGGTGC
>NZ_DBFEGU010000379.1:0-18987 GCF_048329335.1 Eggerthella sp.
GTCGACGCCCGCCGTGCCTGCTTCCTGCTCGTACGTTTCCAAGTACTCGTCCATCGGCGTGTGGCAGATGGCGGCGCAGAAGCTCGGCTGCTCGTGCCAAACCCAGAAGCCGGCACCGGCTGCAATCAAGACAACCACGACAACGCCCACGACGATGGGCCACTTCCTCGTCCGGGGCGCGGGATCCCCGATCACCACAGGTTCCTCAGCCATGGCGCTCCCCTACTCCCACGGCTCGAGGGCGGCCACGTTCCGCCCGGCCTCGCGGCCCCAGACGACGGTGTTCGTGATGGACCAGCCGCAGCCGAAGTAGAAGGCACCCGAGACGTTACCCCCGATGATGCACCCGGCGCCGTACAGCCGTGGAATGGGGTTGCCGTCGAGGCCGATGATCTCGGCTTCCACGTTGGACTTCGCGCCGGCGAAGGTGCCCATAGGGCCGGGGCGCACGACATCGCAGTAGAACGGCGGCGTCGCGATGGGGGCCATGTTGGCCCTGCGGCCGAAGTCGGCATCCAAACCGGCCTCGCAGAAAGAGTTCCACCTCTCCACTTCGGAGGCGAGGGCGGTCGGATCGCAGCCGATAAACTCGGCGAGGCCATCAACCGAATCGGCCGAGAACGTAGTATCGCACGTGTCGGGCGTATGCCCTTTCATCTCGAAAAAAGGCGCCCCGGTCGCATCGTACACATAGAAGATATAACCCGTAGTCGGATCGTCGGGGGTGAAACCCTGCTTCCATGCAGCTTGCGCGCACTCGTGCACGACATAGCCCCACTCGGCATCGTCCTGGCAAAACCGTCTGCCGGTCTTGTCCACGAGGATGGCGTCTATGTTCGACGAGTCGTGGATATTGACGTCCTTGCCCAGGATCTCGCTCATACCCCAGTCGCTGATGCCGCCTACGTAGATAGAATCGTTCATGCACACGGCCTGCTGCATGCAAAGCTCAGCACCGATCTCGCGCAGCATCCGCACCCCGTCACCGGTATTCGAGTCCATATCGGGGTTGCCCGGAGCGAGCAGCCCTGCGCCTTCGAGCGTTAGGCCCCAGACGTTCTGCATGAGGCCCAGGTCCTTAGACATCTCAAGGTTGTTGTCCACCGAAGCGCACGCCATGACCACGCCTTTTCGCGCCTTGGCGAAGGAGCCGTCGGCCAGCTGCACGCCGATAACGGAGCCTTCGGCGTTCTTCAGGATGTGCGCCACCTCGCAGCCCATCTCGATTTCGATGTTCGACAGGCTTTCGGCGCGCTTTTTCAGCGTTGCCATATGGCCTTCCGTCGCACCGTAGGCATTGTGGTTGTACACCGAGCGCGGCACGACATCGGCCTCCGTGTCGCCGCATGACCAGACCGGGGGCAGCGGGCTTGCGCCCTCGTACGTGCGACCGGTGTCCATCATCCAATCGACGGCCTCGCCGGAGCGCAAGCACGCCTCGCGGATCATATCCTGGTTTCCCAGACCTTGCGACCAGCGCAGCATCTGGTTCGCGAACGCTTCGCCCGTATCGCCCGCGTAGCCGGTGATCTCTTCCTGAGTGGACCAACCCGCTGCCAGCATGTATCCACCGCATAGTGCCGAGTTGCCGCCGTACATCGCCTTGTCCTTCTCGAACACGACGACGTCGGCGCCGGCCTCTGCCGCCTCGATGGCCGCGCACGTGCCGCCGCTGCCCGAGCCGACGATGACGACATCAGTCTCGTACTTCCAGTCGACGTCGGCCGGGTCGAGGCCCCCGGTTGCCGCAGGCGCGGTCTGAGCCTGTGCTTCGGATGCGCTTTTCGGCGCGCAACCGGCCAACATGCCTGCTCCTGCCGCCGTGGCGCCGAGCAGCGTGGCCGCCTTGAGGAAGTCTCGCCTTCCCATTCCCCGTTCGATGCCGCGGCACTTTCCGTATTCCATGACACCCTCCTTCTCGATTCCATCGTGCGCTTCCCGAACACTCGGAAAGTCCCTTCGCAATCCCAGTCTAATCACAGCGCAACGTCAGGTAAAACACGGTATTGACCATTTGTTTTCGCAGGTCAAAATACTAGTTTTCCGCAAGTGACGATTTTCGACAGCAGACGCGCGGCCGAGAGGAGCGCGGCGTAGTATACTGCGAGCGCAACGAAGACCGAAGGGACGGAGATGCCGATGAAGGGGTTCGCCGACGCTGCAGCGCTCGAGAGCGCGCTCGCGCTTCTGCATGATGCAGAGCTCATGGAATTCGTCCAGGAACATCAGCACAACTACCTCTACCGCGCGGATTTCATGAAAGAGCCTATGCCCGGGGATGCAGACCCGGCGCTTATGTGGGAGCTCGTGTCTTTCGTCCGACGCATGGCGGGAAGGCCTACCGTGCGGGAGCTGAACAAGTCGCAGCCAATCGGCCGGCAATGCTTCTGGACGGCGACGCCCGAGATGATCGCCGGACTGAACGATATCGTGAGCAGGAGCAATCCCTCCGCCCAGCTAACGCAGTCGCTCGCGCGGCTCAGCACGCGACCCGCCATCCAGCAACTTGCGCTTGAAGAGCTGGAAGCGGCAGGGTATCGCGACGGCGTCGACGTCGAGCATGAAGAGCTGCGGGAGATCGTTTGCGACAAGCGAGCGCCGGAAACGCCCGAAGAACGGCTCTTCGCCAACGCGAGAGAGCTCATCGAAGAAATCGAGGAGCTCGCGTCCGAACCGTTCAACGTCGAGCTCATCGCCTACATGCACGAGCGCCTCGCGCTCGACACGAAGGGGCTTCGCGTCGAGCCTCGCCCTTCCCCCGCACCGAAGACCTCCGTGCCGTCACCACCTTCCGATCAGCTGCTCGAATCGATCGTCGCAGGATGCGAGAATCCATGCCTGTGGGGTCCCCATCCTTTATTCGGCGCGCTGATAAACGCCGACACGATTTGGGTAACGCCGGCATTCGAGCGCTTCAACGGACTCATGGAGTTGCTCATTCGCTGGCGATCGTACTATGCGATCGGCGTCCCGGCCCTTCGCTTCGTGCCGCTATCCAAGATGCGCCTCGACTGGGAGCGACGGCTCGTCGGGCCTCCCGACGCCCCCATGCGCTACGGAGAAGCGCTCGTCGTCAGCAGTTTCGGCGTAGACAGCACCCCGTACAGCCAACAGATGATCCACTTTCTCGACAGAGGGCTGAACAGGCTCGAACGCATCGTGGCGCGCACCGAGGAGATCGGCGAGCGCTGCAAGCACCTCATCTTCGAGGACAGGAGGCTCACCCTGCGCCAAAAGCAACTGCTTGCCGATCTCGTAGACAACCCCTTGCTCGTCGTGGACGTGGGCATGTACGAGAAGCGATTCGACATCGCCGCTTCAACGGCGAGAGCTGATCTCACACGCCTCGTCTCGCTCAACTTCCTGCTTACGGAGTTCTCGGCCAAGAAACAGGTATTCTGGCTTCGCCCCGATATCTCCCGCGTGCTTGCCAGCCGCTCTGCAGCCTCAACTCCTGCTTCAAGCACGCAAGCTTGAAGCAGGCGCGCTCGTCGGGCGGTGTATGATCGGTTCACCAGTCGAGAGAAAGGTGCAGGCATATGGGCAAGTTCGTGATTAAGACCACCGACGCAGGATGCCATTTCGTGCTGAAAGCCGACAACGGCGAAGTCATCGCCACGTCGCAGGTGTACAAGTCGAAGGAGTCCTGCAAGAAGGGCATCGAAAGCGTCAAGAAGAACGCCCCGGACGCCGCCGTGGTGGAAGAGGACTAAGCGCACGCAGAACGTCCTTCGTCCCAAACGGGGATGTCCTCGTTTGGGACATTTCCGCCTGACGCCTCATAAGCAGCCGCTTCCCATCCGCGACATGCGACGGATTGCCAAAACGATTCGACGATCTTGCCTGTCGCGCAGGACGTTTTCCTATTGCGCGTTCGTCCACTCTTTCATCTTGCCGATCAATTCGTTCTTGCTATGGATATCCAGTTTCCGGTAAATGCTCTTTGCATGCGTCTGGGCGGTGCTTTTGGAAATGAACAATTCATCGGCAACTTTCGTCAAGCTGTAGCCTTGCGAAAAAAGCTGGATTACTTCGACTTCGCGCTGCGTCAATTTGTACTCGCTCACGCGTTCGCTTGGAACTCTTGCGGCGGAATTCGCCGCGCTATCGAGAGCTTTATCGCTCGAATTCGGCTGCTTTCGCAACGCCAACACTCCGAACGCTACAACAACAAAAGCCATCAAGGAAAACAAAACCATCAACACGAGCGTTTCCAACGACAGCAGCCCTTCATCCGGGGAAGAGCCCAGAACCCCGGGCACCATTACGTAGCTGACGAGCCACGACGCCACTTCGGTCAAAATACCGCAGACAAGAAACGGTGGTACGGGAGGGATCCTTCCCTTCGTGGCGATATCGCAGAGCAGCACCCATAAAAAGAAGTCGAGCGATGATCGGGCGACGACTACGATATGGCCTCCCTCCACATACGAGCCAAATATGAGCGACGCAAACATGCCCGAAAAGAAAAGCAACGCCAAAACCATCCAGCAAACAAGGGTCAGTCGACCGATGCTCATTCTTTTCGCCATCGACAGAGGCTTCGAACCCGCAGCTTCCCCGTTGCCGTCGATACCGTGCTTGGTTTTGAACCAGTACCAAACACATGCCGCAAGGATCAAACCCGATACTCCGATTGAAATCACCCAACGAAGGTAGGGGACGCTTTCCGAAGAATAACCGGTGTCGATAATGCCGCGCACTACGCTCCCCGCAAGCAAGAAAGCAATATAGAGGCCTATGTACAATGTCGTAGTCTGGTTAATCCATTTTTTCGAGCCCGAGGGCTTGCTTCTTTTCTGCTTTGGAATCCGACCCTGAGGTTGAGCCAGACACCAGGACAACCCGACGATTAGCGGAGTCATTGTCGTAAGAAGAGGCTTCATCGAAGCAAACGAAAGAGAAAGGGCCGTAAGGAGAACGATGCTCATGAAATACGATATCGCCAGCAAGACTAGATGCTTTGCCCCAAACGAACTCGAGAAGTACTGCGCCCAAGCAAGATAATTTCCCAAAAACCCGATAACGGTTAACAAAATTGAAAGCCAGAAAACGACCGCATCGAAAACTCCCGCTTGAACGCACATGTTCAAAACTGCGCCCATGGTTCCGATGATCGACGAAGCCAATACGACCCTTTTTCCCAACGAATAGCATCCGCCGCTTTTCTTGAAGAAAAAGAGGGCGATCACGCTCAAAACAAGCGCTTCGATGAGAAACACGGTGTAAAGCTGGATACCGTATCCGAAAACCGAAACCTCGCTACCGAGAGGATACAAAGTCCCAAAAACTGCCTGATAGCGAAAATATGCCCAAAAGAACGTCATGCCTACGATCGGTGCCACGATTTTTTTGACGTTCCCCATGCCCAGAGCTCCTTTTAAGCGAGTTTCCGAATAGCCGAATCCTTATTTGGACGCTTTTCCTCACGCATCGCTATTCTATTCCAGCAATCCCCTGTCCGTTAGTATACCCTGCCACACATTCCAACCGCCTCATTCCCAAGGGCCTAACTGACAATCAAACGGGCAAAAAGAAGCCATTTCTGTAAATATCCCCTATTTTATGGTCAGCTCTTCGGACATTTTTAAAGAATCCCATCGTTTATAGGATGGAGCACGCGCACGACCGAATCGATAATCGCCCTGTCGCTGCCAACGTTCGCAAAAGCGGACAGGAGAAAGAGGGGATGTATGAATCTGAATCGTCGTGATTTCTTAAAAGGTGGGGCTTTGATTGGCGGCACTGCCGCACTGGGCACCATGTTCGGATGCGCAGCAAGCCCAAAGGGATCAACCTCGGGAGCGGTTTCAACTGACGCAGGTTTGCCCGCAGGCACCACCGCCGAGGATTTCGCGCAGTCTTCGGTCTCGCTTGACCCTATCACCGCGTTCTCAGAAGAGAAAACCTACGACATCGTCGTTGTCGGCGCCGGCACGGCTGGCGTTCCTGCAGTATATTCAGCACTGGAAGAAGGAGCGACGGTCGCATGCCTGCAGCGCGAGGGCACGGTGCAGGCCAACGGCAACGGCTCGTCGGGCATCATTCTGGAAGAAAGCAACGAAGCCGGCATCTTGCAGTATATGCAAGCTTGGAGGAAAGCCGGCGGCTATCGCATGAATCCCGACTTGCTGAAGCTGTTCGTCGATCACTCCGGCGAGACGCACATGTGGATGCTTCAACGCTCGGCAGAAGTTGACTATATCCCGAGCCCGATCTCCGCAACGAAGACCACCTACGACGAGGGTAACTTCTGCACGGCCGTCATTAAGACGTATGGCCCGAAACCCAAGAACCACACTGACATCATGGCCCTTCTTGCCGCAGCAGCGGAAAAGCAAGGTGCGGAATTCTTTTACAGCACGCCGGCCGTCCAACTGGTCAAAGACGAAAGCGGCGCGATCACCGGCGTTATCGGCAAATCGGAGAACGACTACATCAAGTTCAGCGCAACCAAAGCCGTCATCCTGGCAGCGGGCGACTACCAGAACAACGAAAGCATGGTCGAGCGCTACTCCCCGGACGTCGTCCGCTTCGGCCGCAAGCAGATGAACCGCACGGGCGACGGCATCCTGCTCGGCATGACCGCAGGCGGCGCCATGTCGCCGGTCAACCATGCGAAGACCATGCACGACATGGATGCCGCGCCTATGCTCATGACCCGCATTCCTCTTATGGCGCTCGATGAAAAGGGCGAGCGTTTTATGAACGAAGAGATTCCGATGGAATCATGGGACTTGACGCTCAACACCCGGAAAGATGTCGAGGATCCCGGGCGCTTCTTTCGCATTTTCGATAGCGATTATATGGTGAAATACGGATCGAAAACCTCAATCGAATCGCTTGAGAACTATATTCCCGGCTTCAAGGAGAGCCCGGAGAACGTCTATCCTTCACTCGTCGACACGCATCGTGCCGATACGTTGGATGAATTGGCGGAGCAGTTGGGCATCCCCGCCGACGCCTTGAAGAAGAGCGTCGAGAAATGGAACGAGGCGTGCGCATCGGGCGTCGACAACGAGTTCGGCGTGCTGAAGGAGAACCTGCATCCCATCGACACACCGCCCTACTGGGGCATACGCCAATGGATCCGCTGCAGCGCCATCAACTCCGGCGTCATGGTGAACGGCAACTGCCAGGTCCTCGACGCTCAGGGCAATGTCATCAAGGGGCTGTACTCGGTCGGCTCCGGTGCCGGAAACCTGTGCGGCGGTTTGGAATGGAACCTTGCCCAGGGAGGCCTGTGCTGCGGTTCCTACATGACGATGGGCCGGTATGCAGCCATCCACGCCATTACCGGCAAGATGGAACCGAGCAAGCCCGCCACATACGAAGACACCAAGAGCTATTGGGCTAAGTAGCGCCCCTTCTTCCATCCTCCCTCCCTTGCGGCCACCGGATGCCGCCGTGGTGGAAGAGGGCTAAGCACGAAAGCGGCCTCCGGATTCGGAGGCCGCTGCATGTTCACGCAATTACACCTGACCAAAACATGACGGCTTTCACATCTTGCCCTTCAACGATGTGAAAGCCGTCATGTTTTGCTACAATGCAGTCACCACAACTGCTCTTCGCAAGAAGATGCATCGACAATTTCATACATCGCAAGCTTTCAACAGCAAACGAGGAGGGCATCTGCCCCCTCCTTTCGATTGTTGGGCTTGCGCTCATATTGTCGATGCGGAGCAGTTGTGGTGACTGTGGTGGGTGCCTTCCTTACTTGCTCTGGGTAACAGGGGCTTCCTCTTGCAGTCCAACAGATTGCTCGACAGGAGGAGCCAAAATGAATCTCGTAAGCGCGGTTTGCCCTAGTTGCGGTGCCCAAATCCAAATCCCGCCTGATCAAGACAGGGCGTTCTGCTCGTATTGCGGAAATCAGATTGTGGTTAAAACCGAAATCGCCGACAAGGTGAAAATCGACGGCGTGGTGAAGATCCAGTCTGCCGACTTCATCATCGAGGCGGGGGCTCTGAAGGAATACCACGGAGCCGGCACCGACGTTGTCATACCGGATAACGTTACGAACATAAGTGGAGCATTTCGGAAGACGTCCATTACTACGATTACCTTACCTGAAGAACTCCAAGTGCTATCCGGCGCCTTCGATAGCTGTTCTTCGCTCAGAGCCGTCAACTTGCCCGAAAGGCTTCAGGACATCTCCTACTCCTTTTTCGGATGCGAGTCGCTCAAATCTATCACGCTTCCCGACGGACTCGAGAACCTGAAAGGATCTTTCGGCTATTCAGGCCTCGAACGCGTAACCATACCGAGCGGAATCGGCACGATAGGCGGCAACGATCTTGATGACGGCTGCTTTTCGGGCTGCGACTCCCTTGCAGAAGTCGTCATTGAAGAAGGAGTCTCCTGCATAGGAACGAATTGCTTCAGCCATTGTTCCTCACTCGAAGAGGTCATCATCCCTGCATCTGTCACAAAAATTGGAAATTTTGCTTTTCAGGAATGCAAAAACCTATCGGACGTAACCATCCTGGGATCAAATACCAAGCTGGAAATGAGCGCTTTTCGGCACTGCCCTTCTTTGACCACCGTCAACGCACCGACATCTGTCTTGAAGAACATATTCCGCGACTACGGGAAACCAGAGTGGCGTCCCTTTTACGACACCCCCTGGTATGACACGCGAGGAAAGGAGGAACGCAAAGCACTCGGCATTTGCGAACACTGCGGAGGTAACATCAAAGGCGTCCTTGTCAAAAAGTGCAGTCACTGCGGCAGGAAATACTAATTAGAAAATACATGGTCGCAAGATCGACAGAAGGGTGCGAATCCTATGGGACTCATCAAGGCAATGGGAGGTTCTACTCGGGGAGTTCTTGCCGATTCGTGGAGAGATTTCTTCTACTGCGAGTCGCTTGATGCCTCCACATTGGCGTCAAAAGGACAGAAGAAGACAGGGAACCCTGATCGTTCCTCAAACGCCAAGGGAGACGAAAACGTTATCTCGAACGGTTCAATTGTTGCCATAAACGATGGCCAGTGCATGATCATAGTCGAATCAGGAGCTGTCGTTGACCTTTGCGCCGAACCCGGCGAATACCTATATGAAACGTCAAGCGAGCCGAGCGTCTTCTACGGCCCGTTGGGCGCAAACGTCAAGAGCACGTTCAAAGAGATGCAACGTCGTATAGGATTCGGCGGCAGTCCCGGGAAAGACCAGCGCGTTTACTACTTCAACATCAAGGAGATCGTCGGAAACAAATACGGAACCCCTAACCCCGTTCCCTTCCGCGTCGTCGATGCCAATATTGGCCTTGATATCGACATAGCCGTACGCTGCAATGGCGAATATTCGTACAGGATAGATAACCCCCTGTTGTTCTACCGCAACGTTTGCGGGAACGTTGAAACCACCTACACAAAGGATCAACTGGATTCTCAGTTGAAAAGCGAGCTATTGACCGCCCTGCAACCTGCATTTTCCCGCATCTCGGCTGCTGGCGTGCGATACAGCAACGTTCCCGCGCATACTCGCGAACTTGCAGCGCTTCTAAACGAAGAGCTCACTGACACATGGCGAAGCCTTCGCGGAATGTCCGTCGTGTCCTTTGGAATGAATTCTATTCGAGCTTCGGAAGAGGACGAACTCGTTATCAAGCGACTTCAGAGCGCTGCGGTGATGCGCGATCCGAATATGGCAGCCGCCAATCTGGTAGCCGCCCAATCCGACGCCATGCGCATCGCGGCAGGAAACGCAAACGGAGCAGCTAACGGCTTTATCGGTTTAGGGCTAGCGAACATGACAGGCGGAACGGATGCGGGACGTTTGTTCACCGACGCAGCGACCAGCTTTCATCATTCCGGATCCTTCAATCAGCAGAACTGGACTTGCTCTTGCGGAGTAAAGAACTCGGGGAACTTCTGCCAAAACTGTGGCAAAGAGCGCTGCAGTGATTCCGCATGGACTTGCCCTTCATGCGGTACGAGCAGCGCAGGGAACTACTGCTCGCAGTGCGGCAAAGCCAGAACGCAGCCCTGATGCATTCCTAGAACAGCATCAGGAACAAGTGCGTGAAGGCGAAGGCCAGGAGGCCGCAGCCGGGGAACGTGAGGATCCAGGTGAGCACCATCCTGCCGGCCAGCCCCCACTTCACCGTGCGGATGCTCTTCTCGGCACCCACACCCATGATGGCGGTGGTCTTCGTGTGGGTGGTGGATACGGGCATGCCGGTGAACGTGGCCAGGCCGATGCAGAAGCAGGCCGACAGGCACGCCGCGAAGCCCTGGTATTGCTCCATCTTCACCATGTTCATGCCCACGGACTTGATGATCTTCTTGCCGCCCACGGCCGTGCCCAGCGCCATCGTCGCCGACACGAGGATGATCAGCCAGAACGGGAACTCCACGTTCGAGTCCACCGCGCCGCTCATACCGATCATGATACCCAGCATGCACAACGACATGAACTTCTGGCCGTCCTGCGCCCCATGGAGCACGGCCACGCCCGCGCCCGAGATGATTTGCGCCCATTTGAAGAACGAGTTCGCCTTCGCGCGCGAAGCGCGGCAGCACAGCTTCTTGATGAGCCTGGTGAACAGCCAGCCAGTTCCGAAGCCCAGGAATGTGGAGATGACCAGGCCGTAGACGACCTTCACCCACTCGTCGCCGTTCACGCCCGTCAGGCCGCCCTGCAGGGCGATGGCCGCGCCGGTGATGCCGGCGATGAGCGAGTGGCTTTGAGAGGTGGGGATGCCGAAGTACCACGCAGTCACACCCCAGACGATGATGGCCACCATGGCCGCCGCGAGCGCGATGAGGGCGGCTTGGTTGTCGCCGCCGAAGTCGACCATCTTGAAGATGGTGAGCGCCACAGCCGACGACACCATCGTGATGGCGGCCAACCCCACGAAGTTGCATACCGCCGCCATCGCAATGGCGGGACCGGGTCTCATAGCCTTCGTGCCCACCACGGTGGCGATGGCGTTGGGGGCGTCGGTAGCCCCGTTCACCACGGTGGCGCCCAGCGTCAGGACGACGATGAGGGCGAGCACCGGGTCGCCCATGAGCGCCGCGGCGAACGCTCCCAGATCATAGCTCATGCCGGTTTCCTCCGAACCCGAACGTTGAAGACAAAGCACTCGGAGCAATGATAGGGATGCAATGTCAGGATCAGGCAACGGAAAGATCAAGTTTAGGTAAAATCGCTTGTCACACGCGCGCGAAGGATGCGCCGAATGTAAAGAAAAGGCGCCGGCTGCACAATTGCAGCCGGCGCCTTCATGCCAAGAACGATCGTTTTTACCGCGCGAGACGCTCCTGCACGGAAGCGGCGATGCCTTCGGCGTCCAAGCCCAGGTCGTGCAACAGCTGGTTCGTGGAACCCTGGGGCACGAACGTGTCGGGGATGCCCAACGTCAGCGCGGGGACCGCGAGGCCTTGGCGCGCCAGCTCGCCCAGCACGGCCTCGCCTACGCCACCGGAGATGATGCCGCCCTCCACCGTCACGACGAGCTTCGTTTGCGCCGCACGGGCTATTTCTTCCGCATCGAGCGGCTTGACCCAGCGCATGTCCACCACGCGCGCCTCGATGCCGTTCTCGGACAGCAGCTCGGCCGCCGCTTCGGCGCGCGGCACCATACGCCCGAACGCAAGGATGGCCACGTCGTCGCCTTCGCGAACCACGCGCGCCTTCCCCTCTTCCAAAACCTGCGGCTCGTCGGGCAAGGCTACGCCCTCGGCCGCTCCGCGCGGGTAGCGGATGGCGAAAGGCCCGCCCAGCGCGAGCGCGGTATGCAGCGCATGCACGAGCTCGGCCTCGTTGGAAGGAGCCAGCATCCTCATATGCGGGATCATGCGCATGTAGGCGAGGTCGAACATGCCATGGTGCGTCGGGCCGTCCTCGCCCACGATACCGGCGCGGTCTATGGCGAACACAACGTCGAGATCCGGCAGCGCGTTGTTGATGATGACCTGATCGATGGCTCGCTGCAAGAACGTTGAGTAGATGGCCACAACCGGCTTCTTGCCGCCCGTCGCCAAGCCGCTGGCCAGGCCCACCGCGTGCTCCTCGGCGATGCCGGCATCCACGAACCGATCGGGGAACTCTTCGGCGAACGCGTCCAAGCCGGTACCGCCCTTCATGGCGGCCGTGATGGCCACGATACGCTCGTCGCGTCGCGCTTCGGCGGCCAGCGCCTTGCCGAACACGCTCGTGTACGACGGCGCCGATGCCGCTTTCTTCTTCACATCCCCCGTCGCGATATCGAACGGCGCGATACCGTGGAACTTCTCAGGGTTCTGGACCGCCGGCGCGTATCCCGCGCCCTTGCGCGTGACCACGTGCACGAGCACGGGAACGTCGGTGTTCATCACGGACGCCAACGTCTCTTTGAGCAGGCCGATATCATGACCGTCTATGGGCGCCGTGCACAGGATGCCCAGCTGTTCGAAAATCATCGAGCGCGGGATGACGAACTGCTTCATCGACTCCTTCACGTTGCGTCCGAAGTTCGCAAGCGCGCTGCCGAAAGCCCCGCTGCTCTCGAGCGCCTCCTGCACGGAGTCGCGGGTTTGACGATACTGAGGCGTGGCTCGCATGTAACCGAGGTGCTTCATGAGCGCGCCCACGTTGCGCGAGATGGACATCTCGTTATCGTTGAGGATGATCACCATGGGCGTCTGCGCCTGGCCGATGTGGTTGAGCGCTTCGAACGCCATACCGCCCGACAGGGCCGCGTCGCCGATGACGGCCACGATCTTCTCGTCGCCGCCCGAGAGTTCGCGCGCCTGCGCCAGACCGAGCGCCACCGACAGCGAGTCGGACGCATGACCCGACGGATGCACGTCGTAGGGGCTCTCGTCGGGCTTCGGAAACCCGGACAGGCCGCCGTAGGTGCGCAACGTGCCGAAATCATCGAGGCGGCCGGTGATCAGCTTATGCGCATAAGCCTGGTGCCCAACGTCGAACACGATCTTGTCGTGCGGGCAATCGAGCATGCTGTGCAAGGCCAGGATGATCTCCACTGCGCCCAACGATGACGCAACGTGACCGCCGGTTTGAGAAGCCGTCGTCACGATCTCCTCGCGCACCTCCTGCGCCAGAATGGACAGCTCTTCGTTCGTGAGCAGTTTCAGATCGGCAGGGGACGACACCATATCGAGAATACGATTATCCATATGCATCCTTCAACAGGGGCTACGCCGAAACCGGCGCACCCGTCTCCTGCGCAGACGCCTCGTCGGACGACTCGGCAGACCGCTCGCCCGCTTCCTCGACGCCCTGCTGCGCTTCGATGTTCTCCTCGAGCAAATCGCTGGCGCGAAGCCCGAGTCCTACCGCTTCCTCGTACAAGGCGAGCGCAGCGTCAAGCTCCAGCTCGTCGCTGCTCACCGCGTCGACGATTTCTTCGAGGCGGGACTTTACCGCCTCGAAGCTATCATACGACTCAAGCGCCATAGGAGGAGGCTCCTTCCGGCGACTCGCCCTCCTGCTCCGGCGACCCGCACTTCTGAGCCGCGAGGGGCTCGCTTTCGGGTTCCGCGATTTCGTTCTCCCGCATCGCCAGAGGCTCTTCGTTGCCAGCGGCATCCGCGTCGCAAGAAGAAGGGGCATCGGCCTCCTGGCCCTCCTCCCCCTCCAGCATCTTGGCGATACGACCCAGAATGCCGTTGACGAAGCGATGGGATTCGTCTTCCCCACCGAAGTCCTTCGCCAGCTCAACCGCCTCGTTGATGGTGACCGAGGTGGGCACGTCGTCGATGTACATCATCTCGAACGTGGCCAACCGCAGAATCGAGCGGTCGACGATGGGCATGCGGGCCAACGACCAGTTCTCGGACGTGGCGGCAAGGTGGTTGTCGATAGCGATGCGATGCGACTCCACGCCTCGCACCAGCATCAACGCGTATTCGGGCAGCGGACCGTCTTCTTCCAGGCGACGGTCGCCCTCGGCGATTGCCGCGGGCGACTCGTCGGTTATCTCGCTGGTGTACAGCACTTGGAGCGCGGCACGGCGCGCGCTGGTTCGTTCATGTCGTTTAGCAGCCATATAGATTCTTAAAGCCTCCGGACGCTTAGCGGGCGAACTGCATGCCGTCGATGTACACGTCCACAGAGCCTACCGGAATGCCAACCTGGCTGGTCACCGCGTCGGAGATAGCCTGACGGATGTTGGCGGCGAGGTCGGGCAGCACATAGCCGTAGTACACGTCCACGCGAATGGAGATGTGCAGCTTGTCCTCCTCGTCCACCGTGATGTCGATGCCCTGAGTGGAGGGCTTGCTGCCGAACACGGAGCGCAGGCCGCTCGTGGTGGACGGGCCGATGCAGGCCACGCCCTCCACTTCGTTGGCCGCGATGGACACGATGGTTTCGACGACGCCCGGCGCAAGCGCCATGCCGTCGACGTTAAGCTCTGTCATAGTACGTCTCCCATCTGGGTTTCGATGAAGTCGGTGGTCACATCGCCCGAGCAGAACATCGCGTTATCGAGCACACGGCGATGGAAGGCGATCGTGGTTTCGATGCCCTCGATCACGAACTCGTCGAGGGCGCGGCGACCGCGCGCAAGCGCTTCCTCGCGATCCTGGCCGTATACCACGAGTTTCGCCACCAGCGAATCGTAGTACGGCGAGATGCGCGAACCCGTGCGCACGTAGCTTTCCACGCGCACGCCGGGGCCGGCCGGGGCTTCGAATTTCGTGATGGTGCCAGGGCACGGGCGGAAGCCGTGCTGCGGATCTTCCGCGTTGATGCGGAACTCGATAGCATGGCCCGCAGGCGAGAACGGCGCACGGGAAGCGCAGCTCATGGGCTCGCCAGAAGCGATGCGCAGCTGCTCTTTGATGATGTCGGTGCCGGTGATCTGCTCGGTCACCGGGTGCTCCACCTGCACGCGCGTGTTCATCTCCATGAAGTAGAACGACCCGCGCTCGTCGAGCAAGAACTCGATGGTTCCAGCGTTCTTATAGTTCACGGCGCGCACGGCCTTGATGGCCGCCACGCCCATGGCGCGGCGCAGATCCTCGGTCAGGGCCGGCGAGGGCGCTTCCTCGATGAGCTTCTGATGACGACGCTGCACGGAGCAGTCGCGCTCGCACAGGGCGACGTTGTTTCCGAAGTCGTCGGCCAGCACCTGGATCTCCACGTGGCGCGGACGCAGCACGAGCTTCTCCAGGTACACGCCGTCGTTGCCGAACGCTGCCCCGGCCTCGGTGCGCGCGGCCTGGTACTGAGCCTCGAGATCGGCCGGGTCGTGCACTTCGCGCATACCCTTGCCGCCGCCGCCCGCCGTGGCCTTGATGAGCACCGGATAGCCCACGCTGTCGGCGAACGCCTTAGCCTCGGCCGCCGTCTCGATACAGCCGTCGGAACCGGGAACGGTGGGAACGCCGCACGCTTTCATCGTCTCGCGCGCGGAGCTCTTGTCGCCCATGCGCTCGATGCACTCGGGAGCCGGGCCGATGAACACGAGATCGTTATCGGCGCAGGCGCGGGCGAAGTCGGCGTTCTCGGCGAGGAAGCCGTAGCCGGGATGCACGGCTTCCGCGCCGGTGGTTTTCGCCGCGGCGATGATGTTGGCCATGATGAGGTAGCTCTTGTTCGCCTGAGCGGGGCCGATGCACACGGCCTCGTCGGCGTACTGCACGGGATAGGTGTCGGCGTCCTCGGTCGAGTAGACCGCGACCGTCTTCACGCCCAGCTCCTTGCAGGCGCGCATGATGCGCAGCGCCACCTCGCCGCGGTTCGCGATGAGAATCTTGTTAAACATTATGCCGTCTCCGGAGCCGGAGCCGGGGCACCGTGGGGCTCGATGTAGAACAGCACCGTGCCGAACTCGACGGGCGTGGCGTCCTCGAGGCACACCTCGCGGACGGTGCCCATCTCCTCGGCGGCGATCTCGTTCATGAGCTTCATGGCCTCGACGATGCACAGCGTCTGGTTGGCGGCAACCTCGTCCCCCACCTGCACGAACGGCGGTTCGCCGGGTGCCGGGGAGGTATAGAACGTGCCCACCATGGGAGCCGTGACGGCGTACCAATCGCTCGGACGCTCCACGTCGTCGGCAGCGGCTGCCGGAGCGGCGGCGGGAGCCGGAGCCACGGCGGCAACCGGCGCGGCCGCAGCGGCCACGGCAGCGGCCTCGGCCGACATCGTTCCCGGCATGCGTACGGCGATGCGGGTGCCCTCTTCCTCAACTACGATCTCGCCGACGCCGCTTTCCTCGGCGACGCGAACCAGCTCGCGAATCTGATTGATGTCCACGTAATCGTCCTCCTTGGTGTGGCTCGACTCCTGCTCCATGAGGAAATCGACCTTCTCCGATGTGCGGTGCTTGCTCAGGAACGTGCGCGCCTCGTTCGGGAACAGGGCGTACATGAGCACGTCCTCCTCGCTCTTCGCGAGGTCGCCGATCTCTTCTTCAACCTGAGCGTAGGTGGTGGTGACCAGCGAACCGGGCGCCACGTCGGGCGGCAGCATTTCGGAGTTGCCCACGACCTTCGCCACGATGTCCTTGTCCATGCGGCCCGGAGCCTTGCCGTAGTAGCCGCAGATGTAGTCCTTCATCTCCTTGGACACGACGCTCCAGCGCTTGCCGGTGAGCACGTTGAACACAGCCTGCGTGCCCACGATCTGCGACAACGGCGTGACGAGCGGCGGATAGCCCACCTCGGCACGCACCTTCGGAATCTCGCGCATCACCTCGGGCAGGCGATCGGCGGCGTTCTGGATCTCAAGCTGCGACACGAGGTTCGACATCATGCCGCCCGGCACCTGGTGCGAGTACACCTGCATGTGCGTGAGCGACGAGACGCCGCGCTTGTAGTGTCCGCGCTTGCGCATGTCTTCCCAGTATTCGGCGATCTCGAACAGGAGGTCGAGGTCGAGGCCGGTGTCGTAGCGGCTCTCCTGGAGCGCAGCCACGATCATCTCGACGGCCGGATGCGAGTTGCCGAACGCCAGCGGCGCATGAGCCGTGTCGGCGATGGCGGCTCCGGCTTCGGCGGCTTTGAGGATGTTGGCGGGCGCCATGCCGCCGACGTAATGGCAGTGGATGTGCAACGGCAAACCGATTTCGGCGTTGAACGCCTTCACCATGCGCTCGGTGCGGTAGGGCGTGAGCATGCCCGCCATGTCCTTGATGCAGATGGAGTCGGCACCGAGGTCCTTGAGCTTCTGACCGTAGTCGAGGAAGCTGTCCAGCGTGTGCACGGGCGACATCGTGTAGGAGATGGCGCCTTCGAAGTGACCGCCGCATTCCTTGATGGCTTCGGCGTTGTCGACGACGTTGCGGATGTCGTTGAGCGCGTCGAACACGCGGAAGACATGCACGCCATTGCGCTTCGCGGCCTTGATGAAGTGATTGCAGATGTCACGCGAATAATGCTTGTACCCCACGAGGTTCTGGCCGCGAGACAGCATGGCAAGCGGCGTGTTCGGCGTCTGCGCCTTGATGGATCGCAGCCGCTCCCACGGGTTCTCGTCGAGGAAACGCATGCACGTGTCGAACGTCGCACCGCCCCACGCCTCGATGGCCCAGTACCCGACACGGTCCATTTTAGGCAGGATCGGCAGCATGTCGCCGATCTGCATACGCGTGGCCCAGAGGCTTTGCTGGCCGTCACGGATGGTGGTATCCATGATCTGAAGCCTTGGCATGAACTCACACCCCCTTCGGTTTGCAGTTAGTCAAAGATCGAAACAAGAATTATAGAGTAACCCCTTGCCGCGATAGCCATGACCGGGGAAATTCACCGACAAGCAACAGATTTCGAGCGGCGGGAGGCCGAGGCGGCCATACGTATGCAGCACGCTCATCAAAAAGACGCTGCATTGTAATCGCTGGATGACGGCTTGGGTTTTGCGCGCCGTTACGCTTTCTGTATGAGCGAGATGAGCAAAAACGAGAAGATGGCGCGCAAGGATCCCCTTGTCCAGCGCCTGTCTGCCGACTTGGGCAGCCGGCTTCTCGAAGTGCGCACCTCCGAAGGACTCTCCCAAACCACCTTGGCCGAGATGGTGGGCACGAAGCATCCTCGCATCAGCAACCTCGAAGGCGGCCTCGTGGACGTGCGCCTCTCCGACATCGTGAAGCTGGCCCGCGCCCTCGACGTGAACCCCGGCGAGCTGCTCGATCTCGCCGCTTACAAGCTGGAGGACTATCCCCTCCCCCTGCCCGACAACCACGCGCGTATGTAGACGAACAAAACGAGGGCGCCCGTCGGGCGCCCTCGTTTCCATTGAGCCGAGTCGGGGTTTCGCGCTTGCTACACGCGCTTGATGAAACGGCCGTCGCGGGTGTCGATCTGCAGGACGTCGCCGATCTCGACGAACGTGGGAACCTGCACTTCGACGCCGGTCTCCAGCGTGGCGGGCTTCGTCGTGTTAGTGGCCGTGTCGCCCTTGAAGCCGGGCTCGGTGTGCGTGACCTCGAGCTCGACGAACATCTGGGGCTCGATGCTGATCAGCTCGTCGCCAGCGTACAGCAGCGACGCCTCGTCGTTCTCCTTGAGCCACTTCGCGGCATCGCCGACGGTTTCGGTCGAGATGGCCATCTGCTCGAACGTGTCGTTGTCCATGAAGTTGAAATCGGCACCGTCGTTGTAGAGGTACTGCAGCTTCTTCGTCTCGAGACGCACGGATTCCACCTTGACGCCGGCGTTGAACGTGTTGTCGATGATGCGGCCGGTCTTGATGTCGCGCAGCTTCGTGCGGACGAAGGCGCTGCCCTTGCCGGGCTTCACATGCTGGAACTCGACGATGGTGCACAGCTTGCCGTTAAACTCGATGCACATGCCGTTCTTGAAATCGGCGGTAGAGATAGCCATACTCGGTAATCCTTTCGTTCACGGGCGATCCGCTGCGCGCCGCGGGGCCCGATCAGCGTTCAAACCGGTACATTATAACGTGTCGGGCAAACCTTGCGTGCGCACATCAACCGTATCAGAAAAAAATCAGGGCGAACCGACGGGACGGACGCGAAACCGTAACGCGTGCCGAGGTGCTGGGCGCAAAACGGCACCCATGACAAT
>NZ_DBFEGU010000380.1:0-3865 GCF_048329335.1 Eggerthella sp.
GATGCGGTGATGACCGGCGTGGAGACGCGCAGCTCGAGCCCCGTGCGCATCGTGCGCGACGACGCGCTGCAAGCGCGGGTGGAAGGCGCGCCCGACGACGCGCCCGAAAGCGGCCTCTACCCCTGCGGCGAGGGCGCGGGCTATGCCGGCGGCATCATGAGCGCCGCCTGCGACGGCCTGCGCGTGGCCCGCGTCCTCGCGGACGCGTTCGAATCGCGCTAGATCCGCGTTGGAATCCTGTCGAATCCGCGTTGGAAACGAAGGCTGCTTTCGTGGAAACCGCGTTGGATTCGCGTCGGATCCGCATAAGGTTCCGTGGTGCTTTTCGCTAGATCTGCGCCATCGAAACGTGAGACGGGCCCTCTATACTAAGAACGTGGAGCAGGTGCGCTGAGGATGCTATAGTGAGGGAGGCCGTCATGGGATCGAGTGTTCTTTTGGATCGAGAGGGGCAAGCGATGGATGTGAAAGAGGCTGCGAAGAAGGCAGCGGCTTACACGGCGGATATGGAAACGCTCACGAAGCCGGATGAGAAAGCCTTGTTTCTCAGCGGATCGGGATTCGCCATCGAATCGACGCGTTTCGACGATTCGCATAATTGCTGGGAGATCGGCGTCGGATTCGTCCGCGAGATCGACCGCCGGAGCAATGCGAACGGCATGGTGTTCGGCAACCAAGAGCCTCTTCGTGACTTGCGCACGTACAAGACGGTGACGATCTCGGACGATAGCGGCGAAGTCGTCTCGTACGAGTAACGGGCGTCATGAAAGGGATCATCGACGCAAACCTGCTGCTCGTACTCGTGGTGGGTTTGAACGATCCTCGGTTGCTGGGACGAAAGAAGCATGTCGCTGAATACTGCAAGGAGGACTTCGACGTTCTTTGCGGTGTTCTGAACGATTTCGATCGCTTGCTGGTCACACCCAACATCATAACCGAGTGTTCGAATCTGATTTGCGGAAAAGACGGGCATGGGGCAAATTCCAGTGAAGCGACCATCCTCGCCGAGCTGCTTGATGAAGGAGCCGTCTACCGCCTCGACGAGCGATATGTCGAGAGCGTCGTAGCGGCGAATCGAAACGAGTATCGCTATTTGGGCGTCGGGGACTGCTCGCTTCTGCACCTCGTTGATGCGCAGCATGCCGTCGTGACGGCGGACGGTGCCTTGGCTCGTGCAGCGCAGTCCATAAACCACGCTTCGGTCAACTTCAACCATGTTCGAACAGGCGCACTGTTGTACTGATCGCTAGAACTCGATGCCGCGGCGGGCGAGGACGCCCTCCTCGTAGTAGTGCTTCACTTCGCGCATCTCGGTGACGAGGTCGGCGACGGCTGTGAGCGTGTCGCTTGCTCCGCGGCCCGTGACGACGAGCTCAACGTTCTCGGGCCGTTCGAGCACGAGGTCCACCAGCGCGTCGGGCCCGAAATAGCCCAGGCTGTCGGCGACGTTCGCCTCGTCGAGCACCACCACGTCGTACGCGCCGCTCAGCATCATGTCGCGCGCGACGGCCAGGCCCCGCTTCGCCGCCTGCGCGTCCGCCGTCGCATCGGGTGCGCTCAACTCGTCGCCCGTTCCGAACTGTTCGCACGCAATGAGATCGCCGAACAGGCGAAACGCGTCGAGCTCGCCGGTGGGGCCGCACTTCATGAACTGGCAGAAGCACACGCGCAGGTTTGCGGCAGCGGCCCGCATCGCCAATCCGACGGCAGCCGTGGTCTTGCCCTTGCCGTCGCCGGTGTACACCTGCACGTATCCCTGCTCCATCGTCATGCTCCCAGCTCCCGTTCCCAATCGAAGTCCTCGGGCGGCGCCATGGGCAGCGTCGGGTCGTCGGCGTCGTCCATGCGGCCGTCCCACAGGCAGGCGCCCATGTCCACGTGCGCATCGTCGGCGAACGCGACCCCTTCCGCTTCCAGCATCTCGCGCTGAACCTCGGGGCCTCCGAAGGCGAACCCCTTGCACAGGCCCCCGTCCTTGAACACCACGCGGTGGCAGGGGATGCTGTTGACCTCGGCTCCCGGCTCGGGGTTCGCGCGCAGCGCATATCCCACGTAGCGCGCCGACCGCGGCGCTCCGATGAGCCGCCCCACTTGCCCGTACGTGGCCACCTTCCCGCGCGGTATGCGCCGCACCACCTCGAACACCCTGTCGGAGAAATCCCCCATGCCTTCTTCGCTCCTCGCTTCCGCCCGTCGTTTCGCTTCAGTATACGGCAACCTTGTACGGCGCGTGAGCCTTGCGCGCCGCCGTTGACGCTTGTCTGGCGCGAGCACGAAACGAACAGACGATTGCGGGTTCCCTTTTCCTACGATCCCCCTTATGATTGAGGCACGGCTGTTCCTCGAGAACCGCCCCCGCTTCTTTCGCACGGGAGGTAGTAGATGGATCCGATCAGCAACCGTCGTCCGGGGGGCTCGGATGGCGCCGAGCCTTTGAGCGCTCAGTCGAGCGCCTTCGATGCAATTGGGAGCTTTCCAAGGCCAACCGATCTCGTCGACGCCGAGGCGCTCGCCGACATGCGGGCGTTCAACGATCTCAAGGCGAAGCGCAAGAAGCAGCGCAAACGCAAGATCGTCGTGGGCATCGTGTCCGCGGTGGCGGTGCTCGCCGTGGCGGGCGGCGCGTTCGCCTGGTATTCCGCCGATCAGGCGGCCAAGGCGCTGGAGAATATGGCGCCGCAGACGGCCTTCGTCGAGCAGGGCACGTTCGTCGAAACGGTGTCGGCTTCCGGCAACCTGCAGCCCGTCGCCTCGGTGAGCGCCACGTCCGAGGTTGACGGTATCGTGGGGGAGGTGCTGGTAGCCGAAGGCGATGCGGTGGCCGAGGGCCAGACGCTGTTCACGGTGGTCAACGACGATCTGGACAAGGCCGTGAAGCAGGCTGCCCAGGGCATCGAAGAGGCCAAAAACGGCGTCGCCCAGGCTCAGAACGCTGTGAACGACGCCTACCATGCCAAGTCCGCCGGCCAACAGGCGGCGGCTCGGGCTCAGGAGCAGGCGCAGGCCGCCGCCGCAGCCGCCAAGGAAGCGGGCGCGGCAACACCGGCTTCCGACGCGTCGGGCGCCTCCTTCGACGAGGCCGGCGCCGATTCCGCCATCCGCAACGCCGAGCTGGCGCTCAGCAGCGCGAACCTGGCGCTGCAGAACGCCCAGAGCGCCTATGACGAGGCCGTCGCGCGCGCCGCCAAGCGCACCGTCACGGCCTCCATCGCCGGCAGCGTCGTCGCGGTGAACATCGAGCCCGGCAAGGCGCTCGGGGCCACGGCGAGCGCCGCGACCTCGCCCGTGCAGATCGCCGACCTGTCGCAGATGACCGTCTCCATCAACGTGAACGAGATCGACATCCTGAAGATCACCGCCGATCAGACCGCCGAGGTCACGTTCACCGCCGCCCCCGACCTCACGCTGCCCGCCACCGTGGTGAGCATCGCCACCACGTCGGCCGGCTCCGGCGATGCGTCGGGCGGCGCCATGTACGGCGGCATGGGCGGTGCCGTCACGTACGCGGTGAAGCTGCTCATCGCCGAGCCCGACCCGCGCCTCAAGCCCGGCATGACCGCCAAGGCCACCATCACCACGACCACCATCGAGAACGCGCTCATGGTGCCCATCTCGGCCGTGCAGTCCGACGGCGCGGGCGGCAGCTTCGTGATGGTGCTCACCGACCCCGAGACGCAGGAGATGGACGCGCGCACGGTGGAGGTCGTCGCGTCCGACGGCCTCACGTCCGTCGTGAAGGGCCAGGTGAAAGCCGGCGACGAGGTGGTCGTCGGCGGAGGCATGGGCGGCGCGGTGGACGGCATGGGCATGGCGGGCGACGGCGGGATGGCCGCGGTCGACGCCGGCGGCAGCGTCATGGTGGGGT
>NZ_DBFEGU010000381.1:0-1183 GCF_048329335.1 Eggerthella sp.
GTCATGCAGTACTACGCGCGCACGGCGAAGACCATTTTCTCCGCCGTGCGCTTCGGCAACGTGCTGGGCAGCAACGGCAGCGTCATCCCCGTGTTCCAGCGCCAGATCGCCGCGGGAGGCCCCCTCACCGTCACCCATCCCGACATCGAGCGCTTCTTCATGACCATCCCCGAGGCGTCGCGCCTGGTCATCCAAGCAGGCGGCATGGCGAAGGGCGGCGAGATCTTCATCCTCGACATGGGCGAGCCGGTGAAGATCGTCGACTTGGCGAAGGGCCTCATCCAGCTGCAGGGCCTCACGCCCGACGTGGACGTCAAAATCGTGTTCACGGGCCTGCGCGAGGGCGAGAAGATGTACGAGGAGCTGCTCATGGACGAAGAGAGCACGCTGCCCACCGACAACCACTCCATCCTCATCTCCACCGGCCAGGAGATCAGCTACACCGAAGTGGCCGAGAAACTGGACGAGCTGGAAGCCGCACTCACCCTCACCGACGAGGAAGCCGTCCACGTGCTGGAGAAAACCGTCTGCACCTATCGCCACACCCCCAACAAAGCATCCTAAAGAGGAGCGCTCCTTTCGAGACGCGTTCGAACATGGACGCGTCGCATGCCCGGCGCATCATCGCCCGAAAAACACGGAAATCGCCCGAAAAGCGTGTTTTTCGGGCGATGATGCGTGCGTAGCTAAATCTTGGTAAGGTCGAGCCGATACGGGAGCCTTTTCCCACCTCCGGCTCGTCATGTTCGTCGTTCAGATCGCCAAACCGCAGGTTGTACGAACTTCCTGTCAATGCATTCTCGAATTGGGATAGCCATATCGGTTGGATCTTACCAGGCATGCGCAACCGACGTCGCGTCGCGCGCAGTCGGGCTGCGAAGTCGGTTGCGGCTTGTGAGGCGAAATCCGGCCTCATGCGGTAAAGATCGATCGGTTTGGCAACCCTGAAGGGGCTCGAGTCGCCGTCTCGACGGTCGAAGGTTCTTGTCTTCGCGCGTTTTGCCAGCTCGGAAAACCAGTGCGCGAAGAAAGCGGAGGCAGGGGATTACCAAACCGCTTCGATTTTACCGCGCGCGCACGGTTTTTTCGACACGAGGCCCATGGTGCGGTAGCGCAATGGGGCGGCGTTGCTTGGGAACCCAGAATCCGGGCAGAGAATCGCGGTTCGGGCGCGGTGTGGGGG
>NZ_DBFEGU010000382.1:0-1484 GCF_048329335.1 Eggerthella sp.
GGACGAAGGCGTGTCCCTCACCGAGGAGCAGAAGCGCCGCGTGGCCGACGAAACGGAGGGGCTGTCGCCGCTGTACCTGGCGGTGGACGGCGAGCTGATCGGCGTCATCGGCATCGAGGACCCGCTGAAGGCCGGGGTGCGCGAGGCCATCGCCGACCTGAGGATGCTCGGGTTCAAGCGCGTCGTCATGCTCACGGGCGACGGCGAGCGCACGGCGGCGCGCATCGCGGACGCCGCCGGCGTGACGGAGTACCGCGCCAACCTGCTGCCCGAGGACAAGTACGCCTTCGTGGAGCGGCTGAAGGCGGAGGGGAGCAAGGTGGTCATGGTGGGCGACGGCGTGAACGACGCCCCGGCGCTCTCGCTGGCCGACGTGGGCATCGCCATGGGGCAGGGCACCGCCGTGGCGAAGGAGGTGGCCGACATCACGCTGACGGGAGGGCACCTGAGCGCGCTCGTGACGCTGCGGACGCTGAGCGCGGGGCTGACCGCGCGCCTGAACGCATCGTTCAAGGAGGTCATCGCCATCAACTCGGCGCTGCTGGCGGCGGGCATCGGCGGCCTCATCACGCCGCAGACCTCGTCGCTGCTGCACAACGCGTCCACGGTGGCGCTCAGCGTGAGGAACGGCGGGACGTACCGCGCCTAGCGTCAGGCCGTCGGCGGCGCTGCGAACGCCTCCTCGAAGGCATCGCCGATCGACGCGAAGCCGTGCAGCGCGGGCTCGTCCGAGAACAGGTCGAGCAGCAGGGAGCGCTGGGCAGCCGGGAGGTCGAGGTCGTCGAACCAGGGAAGCTTCGCGTGCCGCCTGCTGCGCACTGCGGCGGGGCTCGCGTACAGCAGGAACAGCAGCACGTCGGCGAGCCCGGCGCGATCGGATGCGGTCGCGGCCGGGCTCGCCGCGTTCCGGTCGAAGAAGCCGGCCAGCCCGAAGTCGACGAGCGACACCGTTCCCTCGGCGTCGATCAGCAGGTTCGCCGGCCGCACGTCGCCGTGCGCCACGCCGCGGCCCTCCAGGTGCGCGAGCGCGTCGATGACCTGGCGGCCGATGGAGGCGATCGCCGCTTGGTCGAACGACCGCCGTTGCCGGAACAGCAGGCGGTCGAGGGAGGTGCCGGGCATGAGGCTTTGCGCCATGAAGCAGCGCCCGCGGTCGCGCGCGTCGTCGCGCTCGCGCACGATGCCGAGCCAGCGGGGGACGGCGGGGTGCGCGCACAGCGACAGCGCCTTCGCCTCGTTCCAGAGGGCGTCGCGGTCGAGGGACCCCTGCTCGGGTTTGATCAGCTTGAGGGCCGCGCTGCGGGGCTCGCCGCTTGCGCGCGAGGCGCGAAAGCACGTGCCGAACCGGCCTTGGCCCAGCACGGCGTCGAGCCGCCATGCGCCGAACGTGCGGCCGACGAGCCTGCGGTCGCCGGCCGCGGTGGCGAAGCGCGCTAGCCGCGCGGCGTGCCGCATTCGGGGCAGAACTTCGCGCTGGGAGGCAG
>NZ_DBFEGU010000383.1:0-6126 GCF_048329335.1 Eggerthella sp.
CTCCACGGGAGCGGTCAGCGGCGAAACGGTCTGAGGCTCACCGGAAAGCGCCGCCGATATCTTGTCGCCGAACACGAGCCAAGCGGCCAGCCCGCCCGCAACGGCCAGCAGAAGCACGACGGTCACGGACTTGCCTACTATGCTTTTCACAATTGCGTTCCTTTCTATAGTTCACGATGCCAAGATTGCCGATGTCGATCAGGGAACGTACGTCTCGCCCTCGACCGAGGGCGTCGGCTCCGCTATGACGTCCTGAGCCGTGGCTTCGTTTCGGGTTTTCGCAGTCTCCGGCGCATCGGTTCCTCCCGCTTCGGGAAGCAGGTTCTTGGCAACCAGCAAACCTCCCAGCACGACGATAACCGCAACCAGCACTCCGACGAGCACCTTGAACCCTTTCGACCCCATCGTCGACTCCTCACTGCGCACTTCTGCGCGTCGTCTCGATATCTTCCGGCGGCCAGTCTAACGAAAGCCGCCTTAAAACTTCCTGAACCGCGGCGATGTTTTTCGCGTCTCCCCGCCGAAGCTTGCCGAGGGGGTCGGTTTCAGGATCGTTTCAGGTTGCGCGTGCTAGAATGACCGCATGAAACTGCTGATCGTGGAGGACGACCGACTCCTCTCAAACGCCCTAGCCCGCAGCCTGCGGGACGCTTACGCCGTCGACCAGGCGTTCGACGGCGAAGAAGGCCTGTTCTACGCCGCTCAGGACGTGTACGACCTCGTCGTGCTCGACGTGATGCTGCCCGAACGCGACGGCTTCTCGGTGCTGGAAGCCTTGCGCGCACAAGGCGTGGACACGCCCGTGCTCATGCTGACGGCTCGGAGCGCGACCGCCGACAAGCTTCGCGGCCTGCGCTCGGGAGCCGACGACTATCTCGCAAAGCCCTTCGACCGGGACGAGCTGCTCGCCCGCATCGAGGCCATCCTGCGCCGCACGACGGGCCGGCGCGACGTGGGCATCGTTGCGTTCAAGGAGCTTGCGCTGCACACGCGAACCCGGCAGGCCTTCATCGCAGACGAGCCCCTTGCTCTGAAAGGCAAGCAGTACGACATTCTCGAATACCTGGTCAGCCACCAGGGCAGTCTCATCTCGAAAGAGCGGTTGTTCGACAAGATATGGGGATTCATGTCGGACACGTCCTCGAACGTCGTGGAGGTGTACGTGAGCGCGCTGCGCAAAGCGCTGGCTCCGACCGGCTACGATCGCTACATCAAGACCATCCGCGGAGCAGGCTACCTGTTCACGGAGGACGATCATGACTGAGCGCGCGCTGATCCGTCGAGAGCTGGTTCGGCAGACGGCGCTGCTGTTCTTCGTGTTCGCTTTGCTGTTCGCGCTGCTGGGCGCAGGCGTCTACTCCATGGTGAGCTCGAATATCTACCGAAACGCCGACGAAAACCTGCAGGCCATTGGCATGGAATCGGATTACATAACCCTCGATGCCGCCGGCAGCGGATCCGCGATCGTCGACGACGTCGTGGTAGAAGAGCCCGACGGCGCCGCCCCCTCCGACGCCACGGCGATCGACGACCTCTCCCTCACGCTTCAGCAGAGCATCGTGGACGCCGATCCGCAGTTCATCACGCTCATACGAAACGAGCAGGGCGACCTTCTCGAGACCGTGGGGCTGTACGCCTCCTATCCTTCCTTCCTGCGCCATATCCCCTTCGACAAGAACGACCTCGAACGCGTCTACCAGATTGCCGCGGGGGGTCACGAGTACCGCGGCATCACGTATGCGGCAAACGACGAAGGCGAGACCACGTATCTTCAGACGCTGGTGAACGTCGACTCGGAGATCGCCATTCTAGACGGCTTCACGCGCACGTTGATTGTCTACTTGGCGGCAGCCGTCGTCGTGGCAGCGGGCGCAAGCTACTTGCTTTCGCGGCGCACGCTCAAGCCCATCGTGGCGAACATGCGCGCGCAGACGGAATTCGTGCAGAACGCCTCGCACGAGCTGCGCACGCCGCTCGCCGTGATCCAGACCACCGGCGAGCTGCTGCTGGACAGCCCCAATAGCCGCATCGTCGACCGCTTCGAGGACGTGAACGCCATCACCTCGGAGACGAAGCGTCTCGCGCGGCTGGTGGACGACCTCATGGAGCTGTCGCTGGGTGATGCCGGGCGCTCGTCGCTCGATGCGAGCGCGGTGAACCTCGACGCGCTCGTACGCGAAGCGTGCGCAGCTTACGAAGACTTCGCCACGCTCCAAGATAAGCGCCTCGAAGTGGAAACGGGCTCGCGCGAAACGATAGAGGCCGATGCCGACAAGTTGCGGCAGCTGCTGGGCATCGTGCTGGACAACGCGCTCAAGTACACCGCGCCCGGCGACGAGATAACCGTGCGCACGCGCGCATCGGGACCGAAACAGTGCGTCGTCGAGGTGGCCGACACGGGCTGCGGCATAGACCCCGAAGACCGCGCGCACGTATTCGAGCGGTTCTATCGCGCCGACAAGGCCCGCTCGCGCGAGACGGGCGGCTACGGGCTGGGGCTCTCGCTCGCGCAACACATCGTGGAAGCGCACGGCGGCTCCATCGCCCTCGAACCCAACGAACCGCGCGGCACGGTCGTCGTCGTCACGCTGCCCGCAAACGCGTCTAAAAGAGTCGATTCGCTCTAAGACGTCCGCTCCTGCTCCTTCTGGGCGAGGCGGGCGAGCGATACGATCTTCGTCATGATCACGCCGTCCGACACCACGTCGCCCGCATCGTCGTACGCCGCCACGTTCCAGTACTGCTTGACGGCCCCCGTGCGCTCCGACACCTCCTCGCGGTCGAGGTCGGCCACGCCGCGCAGCGTGCCCTCCTTGCCGCTTTTACGATGGCGAACCTGCACGTCGATTCCGAAGGGACGCTCCTTGTCGAAATCCGTGTTCTGCTCGGTGCCGATGCTTGCCACCGTTTCCAGCAGCGCGATGGTGGCGCCGCCGTGCAGGTAGCCGTGCGGCTGGAAAACCTCGGGCACGATGGGCATCGTCGCCTCGACGTGGCGCTTGTCGGCGGAAACGGTCTCGATGTGCAGCGTATCGGTCAACGCCATGGAAGCCTCCTTCGTTAACGAGGCCGCATCGTCGCGGCCTCCGTGCGGTTTTTCGTCAAGTATACCCGCAGCGCGCCATCGCGGCACCGGACAGACCCGCGCTGCCGTCCCTCCCCTACCGCGCGTCGTTCAGGCTGCGGATGAGGCGCTTGACCTCGTCGTCGACATCGCGCGGCTCAGGAGCAGGCCGCCCGGTGAGGTAGCCCTGCACGTAATCGGCGCCCAATTCGCGCAACGCTCGCAGCTCGGCCTCGGTCTCCACTCCTTCCGCGATCACGCGGATGCCGCGATCATGCGCGTACCCGATCAGGTTGCGGGCGATGTCTTGGTGATCTTTCGCCACGTCGATGTCGCGAACGATCTCCATGTCGATCTTCACGAAGTCCACGTGGTAGTCCAAAAGCGACGTCTCGCCGTTGTTGCCGCTGCCGAAGTCGTCGATGGCGAGACGCGCGCCGAAGCGCCGCGCCAGCGCCTCTTTGTACAACGCCATCTCGCGGCTGTAGTCGCTCTCGGTGATCTCGATGACGAGGCGCTTGAGCAGGTCCGGATAGCGCTCGTTCAGTACGAGCTCGTCGTCGGAGGACAAGCGCTGCGTAGCGATGCTGTTCACGAACAGAGTGGCTCCATGCGCCTCGGGATAACGGGAGAACGCCTCGAGCGCGCCGAAGAACGTGAGGTGTTCCACACGGTAGAGCTTCGACTGCGAGCGCGCCAGCGCCAGAACCTGGTCGGGCGTCGGAATGGTGTCCAACTGCGAGCGCATGAGCGCTTCGTACGCCACCGGCTCGCCCGCACGCAGGTCGACGATGGGTTGGAAGTGATACTCGACGAGACCCTCCTCCAGCAAGCGGTTCAAGTCCTCCTTGTTGTTGACGATGAACGACTTCTCCTCGTAGCTTTGCCGATCGAACGAGAACAGATCCCCCTTGCGGCTGCTCTTCGCCAGGTACATGGCGAAGTCGGCGTATTCGCGCAGGTGAGCGAAGTCCGTCGCATCCTCGGGATAGAACGCTGCGCCCATGGACGCGCGCACCTTGAGCGTCTTTCCGTCGGGCGCCACGATGGAGCTGGCATCGAGCATGGCGCGGAACGTGGCGAAAAGGTCTTCCACCGATGCGCGATCGGGGCATACGTCGACGAACACGAGGAACTCGTCACCGGAGATGCGCGAGTAGAATCCCTTGTCCCTGAACGCCTCGTCCACCACGCAACCCGCCGCCTTGATGTACTGATCGCCCCAATCGTGCCCGTAGATATCGTTGATGAACTTGAGGTTGTCGAGGTCGAGCATCAGCATCGCTCCCAGCGCAGGCGGGCGTTGCGCGAGCAGGTCGGTAACCTCCTGCTCGAATGCGCGGCGGTTGAACAGCCCGGTGAGGATGTCATGGTCGCGCTCATGCTCGATGCGGCGACGCGTCTCGATCTCATGCGTCACGTCCTCCACGAGGCCGAGCACGCGGTTGTGCTCGCCGCTTTCCACCACCACGAGACGAACCCACGAGGTTCGATGCGGGCCCGTGAAGAGGTAGCGGCCCTCTTCCTCCACCTCGATGTAGGGAACGTACCATTTCATAAGGCTCTCGAACTCGCTCGCGCTCAACGACCCCGTCGCAATGCGCTGCGGATCGAAGTACGAGGGATCAGGAGGTTCCAGCGTCGACAACGTGGCGAAGAACCCGTCGGTAAAGGTGATGACATCTGTTTCGTAGCTGTACTCGAAGGCGCCGATGCCGCGGTCGGACAGGCGCAGGATGCGCGATAGGCGCGATGCGGTCATGGCCACTTCCTCGCCCATCGACTCGATGGCCTCGGACAGCTCGTCGACCTCCACGATGCCCGTGGGAGTGAACGCAATAGGCTGCTCGGGCTGCGCCGCGCGCACCTCGGACATGAGATGCCGCAAACGTGAGGACGACAGCCACGCAGCGACGACGGCAATCAGCAAGCCCACCACGAGCGATGCGGCGAACACGGCGGTGAGGTTGTCGGACAGCGTCTTCGATGCGGAGAACATCTCGCCTTCGCGCTCAAGCCCGACGAGCGCCCAATGCTCGTACGCGAACGGGGACGTGCTGTCGTAGAGCTGGATCTCGGCTGCACTGGCGACGGCTCGCGCGTCGGAGGAAGCGTCGTCCGCCGGATCTACCACCATGCGTCCGGCGCCGTCGATCGACGCGGAGAACGCAGACTCCTTCAGATACAGGCTCTGCGATGCGCCGGTGGTGGTAAGCGCCTCGTACACCCGCTCCTTGTCCGGCAGCGGCGCCACGCCGCCGTCTCGGACGAAGCCGCCGTCCTCGTTCGTGATGGCCAGCACGTACGAACCGTTGCCGCTGCTGGCGAGATCGCGATACGGGAAGAAGGATGCAACGCGGTCGAGGCGCACTTCCACGCCTATGACGCCCACGATGCCCCCTTGCGCATCCCTGATGGGCTTGCTGTACGTAATGGAAGGGGTTCCCGCCCATCCGAAGTCGACCGGACGGCCCCAGTAACCCAGATCGTTCGTGCTGGCCTCAGGGTAGCGCTCGGCAGCGCGCACGGGCTCGTAATAGAATGCGCTCCGGCTTTCACCCTCGGCTGCCAAGGGGAACGTGGCGGACCACATGCTGTCGAGGGTGACGCCCAGCTGTCGCCCGATGCTGATGGGGCAGGCGGCCAACATGAGATCGGAACCGTTGGCAACCTCCACCTTGGGGTTCGAGTCGCGGATGTACAGCGCCGTCCGATTGTCCGATTGTCCTTCTGCGCCGTCAGCCAGCACGAGGAACACGCCGTCGACTTCGGCGCGATGAGAATAGGCCAGAAGGTCTTGGGAAGTCGCCTCGATTATGGAGATGGCCAGATCGGACCCGGTTTCGATATCCGCCGACGTTGCCTGAGCCGCGGCCAGCGCCTTGTCAATGCTGGCGGTCGCGCTTTCCACCACGGGATCGAAGTCCGACCAGCGGAATATCATATCGTTTTCCAGATAACCCGCACGGCTCGCCACGCGCTCCGAGAACAGATCGTACGCGTCGATCTCCATCTGTTTGAGTATCTCGCTGCGCGCGAGCACGGTAGCGCAGACGACGCCC
>NZ_DBFEGU010000384.1:0-2960 GCF_048329335.1 Eggerthella sp.
GGCGACTTCGCGCCGACGCTGGACGGCGAACCCGTGCCCATGTACGCGGCCGTCATGGTGCGGCGCGGCTCCATCCTGCGCTTCAAGGCGTCGCGCACCGGCTGCTACGGTTACTTGGCCATCGCGGGCAACAGCGTGCGCGTGCCCGAAGTGATGGGCAGTCGCTCGACGAACCTCAAGTGCGAGTTCGGCGGATGGAAGGGTCGCACGCTCATCGTCGGCGACTACCTGCCGTTTTCCACGAAGAGCGTGGACTTCCTGCCCAACCTAGGGTCGCACCGCATCGACGGCGACAACGAGTTCTACGGCTTCGACCGCGACGAAATCACCGTGCGCGTGGTGCCCGGGCCTCAGCAGGACATGTTCACCGACAAAGGCCTGGCCACGTTCTACGGGCAGGCGTACACCACCACCACGAAATGCGACCGCATGGGGTACCGCCTGGACGGACCGGAAATCGAGACGAAGCACGGGTCCGACATCATCTCCGACGGCGTGGCGTTCGGCGCCGTGCAGGTGCCGTCGCACGGACGGCCCATCATCATGCTGGCCGACCGGCAAACCACCGGCGGTTACGCGAAAATCGGCACCATCGCCAGCGTGGACATCCCGAAGCTGGTGCAACGCCCGCCGGGCGGCAAGATCCGCTTCGAGTCCATCGGCGTGCAGGAGGCCCAAGCGCTGCTGCGCGAAGAGGCGCACCTGTTCGAAATGCTGGCGTTGAAAGTGAGGCGGCCCAGCGCCGACGGCATATCGCCCCGGCGCACGGCGCGGCGCCTGACCCCCATCCTGGAGGAACAGGCACGCAAGTCGCAGGCCGACATGTTGTGGATCGACCGAGCCGATCGCTCCCAGCGCGTCGGCAACCGCAACGCCCTGGGAACCGTCCCGCCAAAGAAACAACCGCCCGACGCAACCGACACCACCGAACGCGCAACGACGTAGACGAAGAAGAAGTAGGTAGGGGTTCGCCGAAGCCGGCCGTCACAGAACCCCGTCACAAACGTAGGAGAACCGCCATGGATACGAAAGCCATCGAAGAACTCATCGCCATCATGGACAAGGCCGAGCTCACGGCCTTGCGCGTGGATGACGGCGAAACGAAAATCGAATTGGAGCGCAACCACGGCCCGCTCTCGTCTACCGCGCTGCCGCTCATGGCCGATCGCGTGAGCGCGCTGTTGGCCGGCAAGACCGAAAGCCACGAGGCAGCCGCCGTCGAGGACGCCGACGAAAGCTCCATCCTCGTGCGCAGCCCCATGGTGGGCATGTTCTACATCTCGCCCAGCCCCGACGAAGATCCCTTCGTGAAGGTGGGCCAGGAAGTGCTGTCCGGCCAGACGCTGGCCATCGTCGAGGCCATGAAGATGATGAACGAGATCACCACGCCCGCCCCCGGCATCGTCGTGGAGGTGCTGGCAGCCAACGGCACGCAGGTCGAATACGACCAGCCGCTGTTCCGCGTGGCCACCGCCGCCGGCGAAACGCACTAGGGCGGCGCGCGCCATGTTCGACAAGATACTCATCGCCAACCGCGGCGAGATCGCCGTCCGCATCATCCGCGCCTGCCGCGCCATGGACATCAAGACGGTGGCCGTGTACTCCACGGCCGACAAGCATTCGCTGCACGTGTACCTGGCCGACGAGAGCGTGTGCATCGGCCCGCCCGCCGCGCGCGACTCGTACCTGAACATCGCCGCCATCCTGTCCGCCGCGAAGGGCACCGGCGCGCAGGCCATCCATCCCGGCTACGGCTTCCTGTCGGAGAACTCGACGTTCGCGAAGCTGTGCCGCGAGAACGACATCGTGTTCATCGGCCCCGCGCCCGAGGTCCTGGACCGCATGGGCAACAAGAGCCAGGCCCGCAAGACCATGATGGAGGCGGGCGTGCCCGTGGTTCCCGGCACGAAGGAGCCCGTGCACCATCCGGAGGAAGCGCTGGCGATGGCACGCGAGATCGGCTGGCCCATCATGATCAAGGCGTCGTCGGGCGGTGGCGGCAAGGGCATGCGCATCAGCCACGACGAGCACGACTTCTCCGAGCAGTTCTCCATCGCCCAGCGCGAGAGCGTGGGCGCGTTCGGCGACAACACCATGTACCTGGAGCGCTGCGTGCTGAACCCGCGCCACGTGGAGGTGCAGATCATCGCCGATACGTACGGCACCGTGGTGGCCCTGGGCGAGCGCGATTGCTCGGTGCAGCGCAACCACCAGAAGATGATCGAGGAAAGCCCCTCGCCCGTGATGACGGGGCGCGTGCGCGACGAGATGCTGGAAGCCGCCGTGCGCGCGGCGCAGGCCGTGGGCTACACGTCGGCGGGCACCATCGAGTTTCTGCTGGACGATAAGCTGAACTACTACTTCATGGAGATGAACACGCGCATCCAGGTGGAACACCCCGTCACCGAGATGGTCACGGGCACCGATCTCGTGGAAGAGATGATCCGCGTGGCGGCGGGCGACCCGTTGACGTTCACGCAGGACGACATCACGTACCGCGGCCACGCCATCGAGTGCCGCGTGAACGCCGAGCAGCCCGAACGCGGGTTCCTGCCGTCGCCCGGCACCATCTCGCAGATGCACCTGCCCGGCGGCAACGGCGTGCGCGTGGACACGGCGGCGTACGACGGCTACGAGATCACGCCGTATTACGACTCCATGATCGCCAAGGTGATCGTGCATGGGCGCGACCGCACCGAGGCTATCGCGAAGATGCGCACCGCGCTTGAGGAGATGGTAGTGGTGGGCGTGAAGACGAACCTCGACTTCCAGTACGCCATCATGGAGAACGAGACGTTCGCCGCCGGCCTCGCCGACACCAGCTTCATCGAGCGGTTCATGAAGGGCGAAGTGTAGGGGTTTCTGGCGGGGTTCTGTCGGGCAACGTTCAGTCGCTCAAACAGTCCTGCTCGCACGAAACGCCCACTGGGCGTTTCGGCTCGTGCGGAACTCGCTTGGTG
>NZ_DBFEGU010000385.1:0-3996 GCF_048329335.1 Eggerthella sp.
CAAACCCCCTGCCCTGAGAGAAACCTCTCCCACTTGTCGAATTCGGATAAAGCCTGCATGCGGCCTCGCTCGTAGTTGCGGGCGAGCTTCTCCGCGTCGCGCTCGGTGTTCTTCACGCCCTGATCGTTCGCGTAGAACACGTAGGCGCGGCCCTCGGCCTCGAGTCGGTCGAGCCGGTCGAGTTCGGCGTCGTAGCGCCGGTTCCAGGTGTCCAGCGCCTCCCGCATGCGCGGACGCCGCCAGAAGAACGCGTCGTAGAAGCGGTTGGGCTTGAGCGGTCTGCGGAAGCCGCGCGGACGCGTGCAGACGACGAAGAACCTGCTCAGCCCATCGTCCATCGCGCGCGGCACCATGATGCCGCCGCCTCGTCCGATGCCGCCGTCGTACAGCGCACGCCCGTCGACGACCGTCGGCGGCAGCACGATGGGATAGCTCGTCGAGGCGCGGACGCGCTCCATGAGCGTCTGCTCGGTAGGAAAATCGCCGCGCGTGAAACAGACCGTCTCGCCCGTGTCGCGGTCGATGGCCTGCAAGGTGGCGCGCGCTGGGTTCGCTTGGAAGGCGTCGAAGTCGAAGGGCAGCGCGCAGCTTGAGAGGACGCGCGCATCGCCGTGCAGCGCCGCGCCGACGCCGTCGGCGTCCACGAACAGCATCACCCACCAGCGAAACAAGAGGTCGTCGAGACATGCGGTGAACGAGGCTTCGTTGCGGCGCGCGTCACGCGAGACGTAGTCGATCGCATTCGTCGCCCCCGCCGACAATCCGTACACGTCGTCGAAGAACAGCCCTTGCTCCAGCATGACGCTGATCGCGCCCGCCGAATACGAGTTGCGCATCCCGCCGCCCTCGAACACGAGAGCCACGTCGTGCACCGTGCCGGCCATCATCTCCCGCCGCCTCCTTCGATCTCGGCGATCTCCTTGCGGAGGGCGGGCAGGTCGGCGTGCGGCGCGACGAGGCGCCGATAGAGGCGCTCGACTTCGGCGCGCAGCGCGATTTCCCTGGCCTCGCTCAAAGCGTAGAACGAGACGCGCAGGTACAGTTGCAGCTCCTTGGCGCTTTCGAGTTGCAAGGCATCGCACCCGCAGCAACGTTCCAAGTCGTCGGCCAGGTCGCGCAGCAGCCCCGACGTCACGCGGAGCATGCGGTCGTAGCTCGCCTTGCGGTTGCGGTACGCCGTGTACTGCGGCAGGAACAGCGCGGTGCACACCGCCAGCACCTCGGCGCACGCGGTGAACCACTCGGGCAGCGTTCCCAGCTCCATCGCACGACCTCCTTTCGGTTTCGCATCCTTACCGGCACTATAGGAGGAGGCGTCGGTCGCGAGCGGCTGGCGCGGCGCTCGTGGGAGCTCCGTTGACCGGCCGTGACGAAAAGCTAGCGCAAAAGCTCGCGGCCGGTCCGCGCGATACGAGCGGCAAGGTCGTCGCGGGGCGTGCGACGCAGGTCGGCGAGGGCTTCGAGCATGGCGGCGAGCCGAGCGGCTTCGGCGGGCGCATCGTAGCGCTCGCCCGGCTGGGACGGGGCGTCGGTTTCCAGCAGCAGGCGCTCGGCCGGGACGGCCTGGGCGTAGGCACGGCCGCGCTTCGACGCCAGCATGCGCGGATTGATCGAGAAGAAGCAGCCGGCGCGGACGGCGCGCTGCAGCTCATCGGACGTGCCCGAGAACCAATGGAAGATGCAGGCGTTTCCCGCGAGCGCGCCCGCGCGCTCAAGCACGTCGAGCGCCTCGCCCGCAGCCTTCACGGCATGGATCGACAGCACCTTGCCGCCGCTCGCGCACGCCCGCGCGACGCGCTCGAACGCCGCAACCTGCATGTCGCGCGTCGCGGCGCGATCGCGGCCGAAGTCGAGGCCGACTTCCCCGATGAAGCGCTCGTCCTTCGCCAACCGCTCGAACAGCGCCACGTCCTGCGAGCCCAAGCGGCCGTCGGCGATCCACCACGGGTGCAGGCCCAGCCCCACGCGCACGTTGCCGAACGGCTCCAGCAGCTCGCACGCCCACTCGTAGCCCTCCGGCGTCACCGTCGTAGAGAACGCGCCCATGTCGAGCTCCGCCAGCTCCTGGGCAGCAACCCGCACGTCGGGATCGAAGTCCAGGTGGCAGTGCAGATCGAACAGCGCGCTGGCTGACGCCGCACGGGATCCTTCGACTCCGCGCTGCGCGCTGCGCTCAGGATGACAGGACATCATGCGTGCTCCTCCCCCGCATGCGCGCCAACGCCTGCGAGCGCGCACAGCACCTCGCCGGCGATCATCTGGCCCATGATGGGCGGCACGAACGAGGCGGTGCCCAGGTTCGACCGCTCGCGGCGCTCCGCACCCTCGCGCACGGGCACCGGCACGGGCTGCTCGCACGAGTACAGCACTCGCAGGCGGCGGATGCCGCGTTTGCGCGCCTCCTTGCGCATGATTCGGCACAGCGGGCAGCTCACCGTGTCGAACACGTCGGCGAACCGGAAAGCTTCGGGCCGCAGCTTGTTGGCCGCTCCCATGCTGCTGACGAGGCGCACGCCGTGCGCATCGGCGTACTGCGCGACGGCCAGCTTCGCCGAGATCGTGTCGATGGCGTCCACCACGTAGTCCACCCTGTCGGCGTAGGCGTCCAGGAATTCGGGCACGTCCTCGGCCAGCACGAACCGGTCGAGCGCCTCCACCTGCGCCTCGGGGTTGATGTCGGCGATCATCGCGCGCGCCACGTCCACCTTCTTACGGCCGATGGTGCTGCGAAACGCGATGGCCTGGCGGTTGATGTTGCTGGCCTGCACCACGTCGTGGTCCACCACGATGAGCCGCCCCACGCCGCCGCGCGCCAGCGCCTCGACGCAGTTCGAGCCCACGCCGCCCACGCCCAGCACCATGACGGTGGAATCCGCGAGGCGCGCCAGGCCGTCGCGTCCCATGATCAGTTCCAGTTTCGAGGTGGCGGTGTCGCCGGTTGCCATCATGCGCGTCCTTTCTGTCGGCGATCATGGTAGCACGGCCGCCGGATCGGCCGCGCGAGAAGCCCGCCGCATTGTCGCCCGAAGCGGTCGGTTTCCGAGTCCGGACCGTCCGTTTCGAACGACGGCGGTCGCGGCGGCATGGCGCCTGCGATGCGCGTCGACGCATCATCATCGCTCCGAAAACACGCCTCACGCGCTGTGGCGTGTTTTTAGGGCGAAGATGCGCGGCAGCACGGAACGCCTATCGCGCCCGCCCGATTCCCAGACGCGCGAGGTCGGCCGCGAAGCGCTCGGCCGGCAGGCCGATACCCTCGAAGCCGGCCGCCTTGCACGCCATACGCTCGTTGGCGAGGCGGCACAGCTCGTGCGGGAACGGCTCGCCCTCGTCGGACGGAAGGGGAAGCGCCAGCGGCAGCAGCTTATCCACCAGCACGTTCATGAACGCCACGGGGCGCCGGCCGTGCGTGCGCGTCACGACCGGAATCCCGCCGAAGAACAGGTACGCGTCGATCGAACCCTCGGCGAAGCCGCATGCCGCCAGCGACGCGCGCAGCGCCGACACCGCCGAGCGCTCCCAGTCGCGCCACTCCCCGGGCTGCATGCACGCGAACGCGGCGAAGCGGTTGCTCGCGTTCGCCAGCAGCAGCATATCGCAACCTCCCAGGGCTATGCGGTGCGCCTCCCAGCAGAACAGCAGGTCGTCCACCTCGCCGTACGGCGGGCGCGGCAGGCCCACATGGCGCTGCATGGGTATGGTGATGCCGAATTCCACGCGCTACCCCGCATCCTGCGAGAACCGAGCGTGCGGGCGCAGTGCGTCCTTAGCGAAGCGGACGCGCAAGCAGCCTCCCTCATCGAGCGCGGCATCGAAGCTGTAGGCGGTTGAAGTCATGCCGCTCAGTATACCCCGCGTCGCGACGTCAGGACGCGACGGAAGCCGCAGGCGGATTCGCCGCCAGCTGCGCCGCTCCGGCAGAGCCGGCCGTCCCCGAACCCGCGGTCGAGCCGGCCGCACCGCTGGAGCCCGTCGGCGCGCCCGTGCTGCCGGAGC
>NZ_DBFEGU010000386.1:0-41144 GCF_048329335.1 Eggerthella sp.
GCAGTACACGCTCGCAAGCCCGACCACTTTCAGCAGATCGCCCAGCTCCTCGGCTTCCGCGCTGTTTTCCTCATGGTAGTACGACACGCGCGTCGACGGTACGTTGAAGTAGGTCGCGTTGTCCACCGTCACGTTCTCGAACCCCGCGGCGCGCACCTTCTCGGCCACCTCGGCGGCTGCGCCCTCGATGCCGCAACCGTTCAACACGAGCACCGTCACCTGGTCCTTGCCGATGCGCACAGGTTCCGCGCTATCGGCCGAAGCCGGCTCGGGCGCGGAAGCCTCATGGGAAGGAACGCTCTCCTCTGCATGCGAGGATGTGGATTCAGGCGCAGCGGGAGAACCGGTCGAGCACGAGCAGAGCAGCATCCCCGTCGCAAGGCACGCGAATGCACCAGCAAGAAAAATGTGACGAATGCCTGCCATAACTCCACCTTTCTCCAGCGAAAGAGCCGGAGGCCTTCCGACGTTTTTCCAGTATACACACTTACAAAGAAGGCTACGCCGCGCAACCGCCGCACGACAGTAACGTGCAGGCCTGAGATCAGTCTTTCCCAAGCGTCCATACAGCTTAATAAACTTAGTTAGAAAGCTTGTAAAACTTAGAAATACCTCTATACTGACAACCATCGAAAAAGGAGGCGACCGAGTTCATGGACGATAGGGAATTTCATAGCGTAATCGCACATCTGAGGGTCGCCGGCACCGACAACCAGTCGTTCGAAGTCAAATCGTGCCGCAAAGAACTAACGCGCGATATCGGAAGAACCATCTCGGGCTTCGCGAACGCTTCCGGAGGCACCATCATCTGCGGGCTCGACGAGAATGACGACTTCAAGCCTGTTAAAGGGTTCGATGCTGCCCGCATCCAAGATGCGCTTGCAAACTATTGCGGCGAGAAGATGAGGCCTCCCATACGGCCCATAATCGAGACGTTTATCCTAGAAGGCAAGCCCGTGCTCGCAGCCCACATCCCCGAGCTGCTTCCCGTGCAAAAGCCCTGCTACATCACCGCAAGCGGCTGCTATGGCGGATCGTATATTCGTGTCGGCGACGGCGACCGCCGTCTGTCAGGATACGAAATCGACCGCCTGATCGACGAACACGAACAACCCCGTTACGACGACCGGATCGTCCGGGAAGCCACGCTTGACGATTTGGATCCCGATTTAGTAACCGGCTTGCTCCGCCGCGAGAGGAGTCTCCATCCAAGCCGCCTCGGAACCATGGATGACGAAACCTTGCTTTGCAAGCTGCACGTCGCCAAAGCAGACGACCACGGATTGCTGCACCCCACTCTCGCAGGCCTACTCGCTTTAGGAACGTACCCTCAAGAATTCTATCCATGCCTCGTCGTGACCTTCACATCCTATCCTGGCAGAATCAAAGCTGAAACTCTTCCCGGCACGCGGCGCTTCGTCGATTCGTTCACCTGCGTCGGACCTATTCCCGACATGATCGAAGACGCCGTCGCAGCCGTAACCAAGAACATGCGCACAGGAAGCCGCATTCAAGGGACGTTTCGTTACGATGTGCCCGATTATCCTGCCCCTGCCGTTCGCGAGGCCATCGCGAACGCGCTCATGCATCGCGACTACTCGCCCAATGCGCAGGGAACCTCCGTAGCAGTCGACCTGTATGCAGACCGTCTGGAAATCATCAATCCCGGCGGTCTGTACGGCACCATGACCGTGAGCGATCTGGGAGAAAAGCATGCAGCCGGATCGTACAGAAACCAGTACCTTTCCAATATCCTAGAAAGCACTCCTCGAGCTCTCAACCATCCAACAGCTCCCGACGGTTACGTTGCGGAGCGACGCGGCACAGGCTTTTTCGTCATCAACGACGAGGTGCGACGCGCCGGGAAACCAGACCCCGAGCCGTACGACTCGCTGACGCGCTTCTGCCTGACTTTCAGAAACGAATGGGAGCCTTCCGATTCGCGCGCGTTCATCGTACCGGAGAGCGAAGGGATACGGCTCCCCATCCAGAGCGCGGATGACGAATCGAATATCCCGAAGATTGCAGGCACGCGACCTGAAAGGCTCGAGTACGCCATCGTGGAGCTTGCCGCAGCACAAGAATCGGTGAGCATGCGCGAGTTGATGGAAGAACTCAAGCGCTCAAGGCCCACGATCAGAAAACGTGTAGCGGATCTCGTCGAACGGGGAGTGCTTGCTCCAACCGGAGCGATGAACAGCCCTCATGTACGCTATCGGCTGGTAAACCGATAGCGGTTCCACGAAGGACGGGCCTCTCGGCCCGTCCTTCGAACTTCCTTATGCCCGCTCCGTCTCGATTTCCAGCGCGCCGGCTTCTTCTTGGACGGCCTGGGGGCGGCCGGCGTCCACGAACCGGTCGCGCGCCTTCTTCGCCTCGGCCTCCTTGTCGGCAAGGTTCGCCTTCGCCACGCTGATCATCAGCTTGATGCGGTTGAGCTGGTTCACCTCGGACGCGCCGGGGTCGTAGTCCACCGCCACGATGTTGCTTTCCGGGTAGCGGCGACGCAGCTCTTTGATGACCGCCTTGCCCACCACGTGGTTCGGCAGGCACGCGAAGGGCTGCGTGCATACCACGTTCGGCGCACCGGTTTTGATGAGCTCCACCATCTCGGCGGTCAGCAGCCAACCCTCGCCCATCGAGTTGCACAAGGACAGGATCTCGCTCGCGTACTCGGCCAGCTCGTAGATGTCGGCCGGCGGCTCGAAGCGGCTGGAGTCCTGCAGCGCCTTCGTGACGGGCGCCCGCATCTTCGCGATGGCCCACAGCCCGATGCGGGAACCCAGCGCGCCCTTCGCCGAACGACCGAGCGGGTCCTTCTGGAAGATGCCGCCGGCGATGCCGAACAGGAAGAACTCGGCCAAGCCCGGCACCACGGCCTCGCAGCCCTCGCGTTCGATGACGTCGACGATCTGGTTGTTCGCAGTGGGATGGAACTTCACCAGGATCTCGCCCACCACACCCACACGCGGCTTCAACCCCTCGCCGGCCAGCGGCAGCGTATCGAAGTCTTCCACGATGCGGCGCACCGTCTTCTTGAACTCGCCGCGCTTCAAGCCACTGCGCAGCTGCGCCTTGCACGTCGTCATCCAGTGGTCGAACAGGCGGTTCGCGCTGCCCTCCTCGACCTCGTACGGACGCGTGCGGTACAGCGCCATCATCAGCAGGTCGCCGTAGAAGATGGCGTATGCGGCCTGCAGCAGCATGGACGGCGTCACCTTGAAGCCGGGGTTGCTCTCGCCCAGATCCTTGAACGACAGCGCGATGACGGGAATATGCGGCAGCCCCACCGAGGCCAGCGCCTTGCGGATAAGCGAGATATAGTTCGTGGCGCGGCAGCCGCCGCCTGTCTGCGTGATGATGACCGCCAGCTTGTCGGTATCGTAGCGGCCGGACATGACGGCCTCCATGATCTGACCGGTGACCAGCACCGACGGATAGCAGATGTCGTTGTTCACGTACTTGAGGCCCGCATCCACCGCCCCGTGGTCAACCGACGGCAGCAACTCGAGGTTGTAGCCGTTGCGCTGGAAAATGTCCATGAGCAGGTCGAAATGGATGGGTGCCATCTGCGGGCAGAGGATGGTGTAGCCCGCGTCCTTCATCTCCTGCGTGAACACGGCGCGCGGGAACTCGGTGGTGGCGCCTTCGCGCTGCTTGAAGCGCTCGGCCACCTCGGGCGCCGCCTTCTCGGTGAACGTCCGGGGCACCGTGCGCGCGATCTCGGCGGCGATGCGGCCCTCGGTCACGCCGGTTTTCGCGTCGATGGCGGCCTCGGGCGAGGCGAGGAACTTGTCGGGGTCGAACGACACCGCCGGGCAGCCGCACGGCGTGCGTTCGGCCTCGGCCTGCTCGTCGGCCTGGTCCTTGAGCGCCGCCAGCAGGCTGCGCACGCGGATGCGCGCCGCGCCCAAGTTCGACACCTCGTCGATTTTGAGGACGGTGTACACCTTGCCCGCCGCCTCGAGGATCTCCTGCACCTGGTCGGTGGTCAGCGCGTCCAGACCGCAGCCGAAGCTGTTCAGCTGGACGAGGTCGAGGTCGGCCCGCTCGGTGGCCACCTTCGCCGCCGCATACAGGCGCGTGTGGTACATCCACTGGTCCACCAGGCGGATGGGGCGCTCCAGCGTGCCGAGGTGCGCGATGGAGTCCTCGGTGAGCACCGCCAGGCCGAAGCTGGTCAGAAGCTCGGGGATGGCATGGTTGATCTCGGGGTCGTTGTGGTAGGGGCGCCCGGCCAGCACGATGCCGTGCGTGCCCGTGGCCTCCATCCAGGCCAGCGTCTCCTCGCCCTTCGCGCGGATGTCGCGCTTGAACGCCTCGTCCTCGGCCCACGCGGCGTCCACGGCAGCGTCAACCTCGGCCTGCGTCGGCGCGCCGGCCGCGCCCATGAGCTCAGGATGCGCCTCCACCAGCTCCACGAACAGGCGCTTCTTGAGGTGCTCCTTCTGGTCGTACGGCAGCCACGGCGTGAGCAGCTCCACGTCGGAGGTGCGCAGCTCGTCGATGTTGAGGCGCAGCGCCTCGGGGTAGCTGGCCACGATGGGGCAGTTGAAGTGGTTGCCCGCGCCCTCGTCTTCCTGGCGCTCCCACTTGCTGCACGGGAACCAGATGAAGTCGGGATGCTTGTCCAGCAGGTTCATGATATGGCCGTGGGAAAGCTTCGCCGGATAGCACACCGACTCGGACGGCATGGATTCGATGCCCGCCTCGTAGGTCTTCTTCGTGGACGGGTCGGACAGCACCACGCGCCAGCCCAGCTTCGTGAAGAACGTGAACCAGAACGGGTAGTTCTCGTACTGGTTGAGCGCGCGCGGGATGCCCACGCTGCCGCGCGGCGCGTCCTCGGGCGCCAGCGGCTCGTAGCCGAACAGGCGCTGGCTCTTGTACTCGTAGAGGTTCGGCACGGCGCTCTTGCTCTCGTCGAACGTGCCCGCGCCCTTCTCGCAGCGGTTGCCCGTGATGAAGCGGCGGTGCTTGCCCGTGACGTCGTCCACGCCGAAGTCGTTGACGGTAAGCAAGCAGTGGTTCGAGCACGCCTTGCAGCGCACGGTTTTCTGCGTGGGCGAGAGCGCCGCCAGCTGCTCGAGCGACAGCAGGCTGGAAACGACTTCGACGGAGCCCTCGGCCGCATCGAACTCGCTGCTCCACGAGTCTCCCGCCTCGGCCTTGCGCGCCTCGCGGGCGACGGCCTCCTGGTAGCGCTCGCGCGCCAACAGGGCCGCGCCGAACGCGCCCATGTTGCCGGCGATGTCGGGGCGCACGGCTTCCACCTCCGACAGCTGCTCGAACGCGCGCAGCACGGCATCGTTCAAAAACGTGCCGCCCTGCACGATCACTTTCGTTCCAACGTCGTGCGGGTCGCGGATTTTGATGACTTTGAACAGGGCGTTCTTGATGACGGAGATGGCCAGGCCCGCGGCGATGTCGCCCACGGTGGCGCCTTCCTTCTGCGCCTGCTGCACGCGGCTGTTCATGAACACGGTGCAGCGGCTGCCCAGGTCGACGGGGCGCTTGGCCTCGATGGCAGTCTGAGCGAACTCGGCCACGCCCAAGTTGAGGCCCGTGGCGAAGCTCTCGATGAAGCTGCCGCAGCCCGAGCTGCACGCTTCGTTCAGCATGATGTGGTCGATCACGCCGTCCTTCACGCGCAAGCACTTCATGTCCTGGCCGCCGATGTCGAGGATGAACTCCACGCCCGGCAGCATCTCCTGCGCGCCGCGCAGGTGAGCCACGGTCTCGATCTCGCCGGAATCCACGCGCAGCGCTTCCAGCAGCAAGTGCTCGCCGTAACCGGTCACCGTGGCGTGGCCGATACGCACGAGCGGCTCGCCCGTGTCGGCATTCACCGGCATGTCGTTGTACAGGTTGGTCAGCGCGGCGCGGGCGCAGCCCAGCACGTCGCCCTTGTTGCTGGCGTAATGCGACCACAGAAGCGCGCCGTCCTCGCCGATGAGCGCAGCCTTGAACGTAGTGGAACCGGCGTCGATGCCCAGATAGGCCGTGCCCTCGTAGTCCATCAGCTCGCCGCGACGCACGCATTCGCCGTCGTGGCGTTGCTTGAACCGGGCGTACTCACCCTCGTCGGCAAACAGCGGCGGCAAACGCACCACTTCGGAGCCCTGGATGTCGCCGAGGTTCTTCAGGCGGTCCAGCACGTCGGACAGAAGCTCGGCCTTCACCGTCTCGCTGGCTGCGCCCGCGATAGCGCAGCCGCTGGCCACGAACAGATGCGCGTTCTCGGGCACGATGATGTGCTCGTCGTCCAGCTCCAGCGTCTCGTAGAAGCGTTTACGCAGCTCGGGAAGGTACTGCAAAGGGCCGCCGAGGAAGGCCACGTGACCGCGGATAGGGCGGCCGCACGCCAGGCCGGAGATGGTCTGGGTGACCACCGATTGGAAGATGGACGCGGCGATGTCCTCCTTGCGGGCGCCTTCGTTCAGCAGGGGCTGCACGTCGGTCTTCGCGAACACGCCGCAGCGGCTGGCGATGGGATAGATGGTGGTGGCTTCACGAGCAAGCTCGTTCAAGCCGCCGGCGTCGGTGTTCAGCAGCGCGGCCATCTGGTCGATGAACGCGCCCGTGCCGCCGGCGCACGTGCCGTTCATGCGCTGCTCGATGCCCTGGTCGAAGTAGATGATCTTCGCGTCCTCGCCGCCCAGCTCGATGGCCACGTCGGTTTTGGGGATGAAGGTTTCCACCGCCGTCTTCGAGGCGATGACCTCCTGCACGAACTCGATGCCCAGCCACTGTGCCAGCAGCAGGCCGCCCGATCCCGTGATGGCGATGGTCATGCGCTCAGGGCCGAAGTCGACCGCGGCCTCCTCCAGCACTTCCACGATGGTGGCGCGCACGTCGGCGTGATGGCGGCGGTACACCGCGAACTTCACGTCGTTCGCCTCGTCGAGGATGGCCAGCTTCACCGTGGTCGAACCCACGTCGATGCCGATATGCAGGTTGTTGTTCTCTTTCATAGCTCCCTTGCCTTACAGCTTGATCGATTCGCCCGGTTTGATGAAGAACAGCCTCATGGCGATAAGCGCCATCTCCTCCGAGCTTTCCCGCATGCCCGTCTCGATCCAGCGCGTGATGACGCCGAGATAGGCGGACGCGAAGAACGCCACGTAATAGCCGACGAACGGTTCGGGGTCGTTGCGGTAACGCTCGTGCAAGACGGACTGGACGAGGTTCGTGCACAACGAGTCGCGCAAGCGAGGGCCGAAGCCCACATCGCCGCCGGAGCCCAACACCGCATGAAGGAACGCGCCCTGCTCGCGCAGGTAGTCGAACAGACCAACCAGCAGCGGCAACGGCTTCTTACGAGCGCGATAGCCCAAAAGCTCGTGCACGGTGAGGTTGCGCATCTGCACCTGAAAGCGCTCGAGATCTTCCATGACCTCGGCTTCCAGCTGAGCCAGCAGATCGTCTTTATCGCGGAAATGGTTGTAGAACGTGCCGCGGTTGAGGTCGGCTCGCTCGCACAGATCGTTCACCGAGAAGCCGTCGAAGCTGCGCTCCTCCATCAGCTCGATGAGCGCGTCGCGCAGCGCGCGCTTCGAGCGCAGGATGCGACGATCCTGCGGCGCAGCCGTGCACCGGCGCGCCGACTGGACGGCGGCAGCGGCTGGTGAGACGGTTGTCGTAGTCATGATCACCTCTATTGAACAGCTGGATCAATAATGAACAGGTTGTTCATTAACGGGTATTATACCCGTTCGCTGCACCGAATACAACGAGGAGCGCTCAATTGACCCTACGCCGATCACCTTTGCAACGATGAGACGCCGTCGCGTCAGGACTGGGCGGCCCGGCTGCGCCAGCTCGGCTTGAGCCCGAAGCCCCTACGCGCTCGCATCCGCCCAATCCGAGCTCGTATCTGCCCGTTCCGGGGTCGGCATCGAGCAATTCGAGCCGAAGAGCACGACGGTCGGCAGCATCGCATCTGACGCTCGGGCCGAGCCGCCAACCACTCGTACGAATGTTTCATGTGAAACATTCGTACGCTTTTCATAAGGATCTTGCACGCGTTATCTGCTGAAGCTTTTCGCAGAGGTTCTCCGCTCGAAAAATATTGTCACCCTAGCTCACACTTCTCGTTGACGACCTCCTCGTCTCTCCCTATCATTGATCCCATGGGTACCAAGGAACAACTGCTGCGCTTGCTGGAGGACAACCGCGAGCGCCACGTATCGGGCGCCGCCATGGCCAAGGCCATCGGCGTGAGCCGCAACGCAGTGTGGAAAGCCGTCAAGGCGCTGCGTGCCGAAGGATATGCCATCGATGCGGTCACGAACAGGGGGTACGCTCTCTCGCAAGAAAACGACTTGTTGTCGCCCCAAGGTATCGAGCGGTTCCTGCCGGACAGCCACGCTTTCGCCGTCACCGTGCGCAAACGCGTGGACTCCACGAACGCTGAAGCGCGCCGCCGCGCGCTCGAAGGCGCGGCCGAAGGCACCGTCGTCGTTGCCGAGGAGCAGACCGCCGGCAAAGGACGGCCCGGAAAGACGTTCTTCTCTCCTGCCGCCACCGGCTTGTACCTCAGCATCGTGCTGCGCCCCACGTTGGCCGCCGACCGCGGCCAATTCATCACATGCGCCGCAGCCGTGGCGTGCGCGCAGGCTATCGAGCAGGTGACGGGCGCAGAGTCACTCATCAAGTGGGTAAACGACATCTATTGCGACGGCCGGAAGGTGGCGGGCATCCTCACCGAGGGCGTGGTGGACATGGAGTCGGGGCACTTCGAGCATGCCGTTCTGGGCATCGGCGTGAACGTGAAGCCGCCGGCCGACGGGTTCCCGCACGACATCGCCGACGTCGCCGGCGCCGTGCTCGACGATCGCACGGGCGCGGTGCGCTGCGAGCTGGCGGCCGCCATCCTCGCGCGCTTCTGGAGCCTCTACCAGCACATGGACGACCCGAAGCTGCACGACGAGTACCGGCGCCGTTGCTTTCTGCTGGGGCAGCCGCTGATCGTGCGCCAGGGGGCTTCGCGCGTGCGCGCCCGCGCCGTCGATCTCACGCCCGACTTCAAGCTGGTCATCGAGCTGCCCGACAAATCCCGCCGCGAGCTCCCCTACGGCGAGGTGACCATAGGCTCCATCGCCTCCCATCCTTAGCGCCCTCCCTGTGTTTCACGTGAAACATTTGTTCATGCCCGGCTCAAACCGCGATCCTCTTCCATGAGAAGAAACGCCGAAAACGGGGGAAACGCGCCGTTGGCGTGCGCGCGGTTTGCTATGCTGGTTCGATACGCATCGCGAACCATCATTTGAGAGAAAGACGGGGCATCATGCAGATCACGCCTGCTGAAATCGCCGAGACGCTTGCCATGGTGAGCAAGCAGCACCTCGACATCCGCACGATCACGCTGGGGTTGAACCTGCGAGGTTGCACGGACGCCGATATAGACGTCATGGCGCGCAAGGTGTACGACCGCATGACCGCCGCCGCCGAGCGTCTCGTGCCCACGGCCGAGCAGCTGGAGCGCGAGTTCGGCATCCCCATCGTGAACAAGCGCATCTCGGTCACTCCCATCGCCGAGATCTGCGCCGCCACGAACGCCGCCGACCTCACCCCCATCGCCGTGGCCATGGACAAGGCCGGCAAGGAAGTGGGCGTCGACTTCGTCGGCGGATTCAGCGCGCTCGTGCACAAGGGCGCGTCCAAGGCCGACCACAAGCTGATGGACTCCATCCCCCACGCCCTGTCCGTCACCGACAACGTGTGCTCGTCGGTGAACGTGGGCTCCACGCGCGCGGGCATCAACATGGACGCCGTGCTCAAGATGGCCGGCATCATCAAAGCCACGGCCGAGGCCACAGCCGACCGCCAGTGCATCGGTGCCGGCAAGCTGGTGGTGTTCTGCAACGCCGTGGAGGACAACCCCTTCATGGCCGGTGCGTTCCACGGCTCGGGCGAGGCCGACGAAGTGGTGAACGTGGGCGTGTCCGGCCCCGGCGTGGTGCGCGCCGTGCTGGCCGACCTGCCGAAGGACGCCGACATTACATCGGTTGCCGAAGCTATCAAGGCCACCGCATTCAAGATCACCCGCGCCGGCGAGCTCATGGCGCGCGAGGCAAGCAAGCGCTTGGGCGTGCAGCAAGGCATCCTCGACCTGTCGCTGGCACCCACCCCGGCTGAGGGCGACTCGGTGGCCCAGATCCTCGAGGGCATCGGCGTGGGCCAGTGCGGCGGACCGGGCACCACGGCAGCGCTCGCCATGGTGAACGACGCCGTGAAGAAGGGCGGCGTCATGGCTTCGTCGTCCGTCGGCGGCCTGTCCGGCGCGTTCATCCCCGTGTCCGAGGACGCCGGCATGATCCGCGCGGCCGAGGACGGTGCGCTGTCGCTGGAGAAGCTGGAGGCCATGACCTGCGTGTGCTCGGTGGGCCTCGACATGATCGCGGTTCCCGGCGACACGTCCGTCGAGACCATCTTCGGCATCATCGCCGATGAGTGCGCCATCGGCATGATCAACTCCAAGACCACCGCCGTGCGCCTCATCCCGGCCATCGGCAAGACGGTGGGCGACCAGCTGGACTTCGGCGGCTTGCTGGGCTACGCCCCGGTCATGCCCGTGAACCAGTTCGCCGGCACCACGTTCGCCCACCGCGGCGGCCGCATGCCCGCGCCCCTCAACTCCTTGAAGAACTAACGAGGCGATCAGCCAGCGCGTTTCCGAAAGCGGCCCTGCGGGGCCGCTTTTGCTATCACCCCCATTCCATCACGAAGCGCTCGTAGCGTTGGGTTTGGTGAAACATGCGGACAAGATGCACGATCGACTCTTGAACTCTATACACCACGACATAACTCTTAACTGTCATTTCTCGATACTCGTTCTTGGCCAAGGTTGGTTTTGTTGAAACGGAATTCGCAAATGGGGTGGTTTCCAAAAAATCGATGACCCTATCCATTTCATTGATCAATGCCAGGGCTGATCGGGGCGATTTCAAATCGTCTACAAGATACGCAAGTATGTCGTCATAGTCGCACTCGAAACGCAGCGACTTATTGACCGTATAACCCATATTTTTCCCGCATCCTATTTTGCATCTCCCGAGCCGATCCTACCCGGCCCTCGGCGATATCGCGCTCGGCCTCGTCGAGCTTGTCCTTGACGGAGACGACCTTCTTCTTCATGGCTTTATACTGCGCAATCAGATCTTCCCCTTCGTAGCCCTCGTTGATCAGATAGCGAAGGATGTCGATGGTCACGTCTTCGTCTTCGACGTCGAGCGGCTGCAAAAACATGCCTTTGTCGGTCCACGTGCAGAGCGCGTAGTCTTTGAACCCCGCCTCCTCGTACGCTTTCGCGGGGATGGTGATCTGCCGTTTGCTGGAAATCTTTATTGCCAGCGGTTCTGCCAAAGCTGCTGAGCCCATACTGCATCTCCTTTACCAAGCGCTTGGTGCTTGGCATCAGTGTATCACACGCGAACGACTACCAGGGTATCTCTTCGTAGACGAGGCCCTTCTCCTCGGCCAGGTAGGCGAACAGCTCGTCGCAGTCGAACACTTTGATGGACGACTTTTCGAAATCCTTTTGATTGCGCGCGATGATGGCATCGGCTTTCAGCTTCAGCGCGCATTGGTGCACGCACGAGCCCTCGAGATCCGACCATGAGGAATCAAGCGCAGCATCGAACTCAACCTCGTTGACGCCGCATATGCGAACCCCTTGGCGAAGCTTCTTCAAATCACGTTTCAGCTGGACAGCGAGTGCAGGCTTTCCTCCTCCCGTCAGGGTATAGAAAACATCATTCGCTTGCGCAGAGCTGAACCAGAGTTCATGCTCTGAAAGAAATCCCAGCAAGATGAGTTTTCGTGCGGCAGCATAGAAAGGATCTCTCATTTTGAGGTAATCGATCACAATGCTCGAATCCAGCATCAGCCTCATGAGAAATCCTTGCTCGTCGCAAGACCGCGCGATACCAAGCGCTCCCGCCTGATCTCATCGTCGGTCATGGTGGAGAAGCGATCCTTTCGAGGAATGCTGTCCACCCAGGCAATCGCCTCGGCGATCTCCTCCTGCGTGTATTTCCGCCGCCCCTGCTCCTCCGGAAACGGCAGCTTTTTATTCTCCAGCACGTAGTCGTACAGGCGGTTCACCACCTGCGAGGCGTTCGTGCCCAGCTGTTCGAGCACGCGGTTGCCCGCCTCTTTCTTCTCCTGCGACATGCGCGCCGTCACCATCGCATCGGCCATGCTGCACCTCCTATGTTGTACGTACAACATTAATATAGCATGTTAGCACACGAAGCGAAAGACTCTCGCGTTCGAAGAACCGCGGATGCAAACGCGCCCCTTCCCTACTTCCCTCTCACCACGGCGCCGAAGGGCAGCAGGGCAAGCTTCGCCTGCTTGAAGCATTGCAGGCCGAAGGGGATGCCGATGACGGTGATGCACAGCAGCACGCCGTTGAGCAGCGCCTCGAGCGCCAGGAACACGCCGCCGAACACGAACCACAGCACGTTGAGGATGGCCGACCCCGCGCCCCCGCCGTATTCGACTTCCTTGCCGAACGGGAAGAACGCGAGCCCCGCCATCTTGAAGCACTGCGTGCCCACGGGGATGCCCACGATGGTGATGCACCACACAAGGCCGACGAGGCACCAGCTCACGCCCTGCCAGAACCCCGCGAAGATGAACCACAGTATGTTGCCGATCACGCTCATGAACGCCCCCCTTCACCACGGCCCCCGTCATCGCGAGACCCTTCGAACACGGCGCGCACCAGGTACTCCACATTGCCCTCGGGCCCTGTGATGGGCGACTCCACGACACCCGTCGCGTCGAACCCGGCATCCGCCAACGCCGCGCGCACCTCGTCCACCGTACGCCGCCGCACGGCCTCGTCGCGCACCACGCCGCGCTCCGTCTCGTCGGGTCGCGACTCGAACTGGGGCTTCACCAGGCCGATGAACACCGTGCCCGGCTGCGAGAGGCGCGCGAACACGGGCGCGAGCGCCGCAAGGCCGATGAAGCTGAGGTCGGCCACCAGCACGTCGAAGGGAGCGCCCAATTCCACTGGATCGGCCAGCTTGATGTTCACACGCTCGAACACGCTCACGCGCGGATCCTGCCGCAGCTTCCATGCCAACTGCCCGTAGTTCACGTCGACGCACGCCACGCTGGCCGCGCCCGCCTGCAGCAGGCAGTCGCTGAAGCCACCGGTGGACGAGCCGATGTCCAGGCACCGCAAACCGCGCACGTCCTGTCCGAACGCATCGAGCGCCCCTTGCAGCTTGTGGCCGCCGCGCGACACGAACCGCTTGCGGTTCTTCACCACCACCTCGGCATCCGGCGCCACGCGCACGGCGGCGCTGGTGGCGTACACGTCGTTCACCTTCACCTCGTGCGCCAACACCGCGCGCAGCGCCTCGTCGGCATCCGCGAAGTATCCCTGCTCCACCAACAGCGTATCAAGTCTGTTTTTCTTCATGGGCACAGTATATAGCAAGCGCGTCTGCACCGATGGAAACGGAGAGTCTCGCCGTTTCCCGCTTGGCGCAGGAAAGGATCGCGAGCGCTACCCCACGATCTCGTAGAGCCGCATGTCGTCTTCGCTGAGAAGCAGCTTGAAGCCCGGTGTCTGCTCGTCGATGGTTTCGATGCCGCGCCAATTCTCCTCTTTGTAGCGGATGGTCGTCGTGGTGCGATGGTCGCTTCCCTGCACGTCGAGCATCAGCACGTAGCGCGCGTCGAGGTCGTTCACGAGCCGCTGCACCTCTTCGGACGTGCTGATATCGCGCAGCTGCGTACGAAGGATCTTGCTTTCCTCGGCACCGCCCCTTCCGTTGTCGGACGAGCGCCTGAAATAGGTGTTGATGCCCTCCACCCCGTAGCTCCAGCAGCTGCCGTCGCTCGGCACGTTGATGACGAGAGCACCCTCCCCAATCAGCTCCACCGCCTTCTTCACGAACGCGTCTTCCTCCCCCGTCAGCCCGCGATCCCATGAATACCGCATCGACACCTCGCGATGGATTTTCACCAGACCCGCGCCGATGTCGGTTTTACCCATCAGCTTCGCATGAAAGGGGAAGAACTGGCACATGAGCATCAGCGCGACGAGGATGCCCACCGGCAGGTACCTGCACTTCGGATGATCCGCCTGCACGCGCAGAGCCTTCGCGCACCACGACCTGACGATATCGACCAGTTGGACGAAACCCAAGGAAGCAAGCGGGATGGCGAAAAGCGCCGTCATCGCGCCCGTTCGGTAGTAGTCGGTGTACCAGAACCCCGACAGCACCTGCTTCACCACGCCGTCGGTCGACACGTCGATAACGTACACGACGAAGGCGAACGCGTAAGCGACCGTCATCCACAAGTACCGCCTGTTCCTGCACGTGTAGATGACGCCCGCCAGCACCGCGACGCTCAAGAAAGGCTGCACGCCCTCGCGCGTCGTGAACATGAACAGCAAGCCGCCGCCGATCGCCTCGAGAGGTGAAAGCGTGGCTTTCCACGTGTACTGAACCACGTTCTGCAAGAACGGTGCGAAATACAGCACGACCCAGCCCGCGCACGCCACCGCGAAAAGCGCTGCGGCTGCCGCGATGCGCTTCGAGGCGATGCGCGGCGCGTCGTCGCAAGGCGGAACCAGTATCCGGCCCATGCAGTAGAGCACCGCCCAGATTCCGAAGGTGAACGCGCCGTTCGGCTGCGACAGCGCTATGGAAACGAGACCTGCCGCCACGAGGAACGCGAGTCTGACCTTGCCCGAGAGCCCCTTCGCTTCGATCGCCCCGACAAGCGCGACGAACGCCAGCGGGATCAGCATGAAGGACACCATGTTCGAAAGCAGCTGGCCGTACACGACGAACCCCCACGGGAACCCGCAAAACGCCACGACGAACAGCGAGCCCGCCCATACGACCCGCTTGCCTTCGCCGAACAGCTTCAGGAACAGCAGGCACATGCCCAGGGGAAACACCACCGCCGTCAGCGCGATGATGGAAGCGTTTGCGGCAAGCGTCACGGCATTGCCGAAGAAAGACGCCACGACCGCCGTGACCACATGCCAAGCCGAAGGATAGAACGAGCTGGTGACGCCCTGATCGAGGTACGAACTCGCATGCAACGTGGAGAACGTGCCCGTGTCCAGGAATCCTCGCACAATCGCGAGGTGCACGGTGGTGTCATCGTTCCTCGAAAACGATTCCGGACCGTCGATGGCCAACAGGAACACGACGAACACGACCGCGAACGCCACAGCGACGTACAGAGCCGCCGCCTTCCACGCGCCCTTCACGTCGTCGATGGCGATCAGCTCACGAGAGGCGTTCGGGGCTTTCGCCTGAGCGATGCCCTTGCTCACCAGCAAGGCAATCGCGCCGATCGCGACGGCGATCGCCAGCAATACGGGGCCCGAACACGTCACGCCGACCTCGAACAGGACGATACCCAGCACCGCCAGGAAGAAAATCGAGATCATCGGCGCAATCGCGACGGAAGCAAAACGAGCCACAGAAAGCGAGCGTGCGAACAAATACCCCGGCACATACAGCACCGCAACGCATACGACCACCGCTAAAGCAAGCATGAGCCACATAAAATTCCCCAAGAGTTGGTTTCCGACACCTACGATCTGAAGATTATAGACGCAAGGGTACGCTAATGCGAATCCTTCGCATCGTTTTCGGCTATAGGCGAGCTACGCTTTCTGCAATCAAACCGGCTGTTTTCTCCCATGTCCCCGACTTATGCGCACCTCTGCCACGCAAATCGCGCCGCGTTTGGACGAAAGACTGCATACGCCTCGGCATCATGCCTGGTCGCGTTTTTATCGAACCTCGCCTTTACCAAACCGGGCGTTTTCCAGGTGCACATAACTCAAGGACATGGGAGAAATCGTCGATTTTCGTGGCAGAAGCGCACGCAAGTCGAGGACTTCGCTCCGCTGGGCGTCGCCTCCCTCGGAAGCAAACGTTTCCCAACGCACGGCGGCCGCCCGAAGGCGGCCGCCGGAACATGCGCGGTTGCAGGCTGCGCCTTACGGCAGCAGCAGCTGCGCGATCTGCACGGCGTTCAGAGCCGCGCCCTTGCGGATCTGGTCAGCGACCACCCACATGGCCAAGCCGTGATCAACCGTGTCGTCTCGGCGCAGACGACCGACGTACGTCTCGTTCGTGCCGGCCAGCAGACCCGGCATGGGATACGTGTTCGTGGCGCAGTCGTCCATGACCACGATGCCCGGGAACGCCTCGAGCGCCGCGCGCGCGGCCTCGACGCCCACCTCGTCCTGGAACTCCACGTAAACGGCCTCAGCATGGCAGCGTAGCACGGGCACGCGCACGCACGTAGCGGCCACGCGAATGTCCTGGTCTCCCATTATTTTCTTCGTCTCGACGACCATCTTCCATTCTTCCTTGGTGGAGTCGTCCTCGAGGAACTTGTCGATATGCGGAATGCAGTTGAACGCGATGCGATGCTGGAACGCGCTCACCGTGAGCTCGTCGTCGGACTTGCCGTCGAGGAACTCTTTCGTCTGGTCGTACAGCTCGGCCATAGCCGGGGCGCCGCCGCCGCTGGCCGCCTGATACGTGGACACCACCACGCGCTTGATGCGCGACAGATCGTACAGGGGCTTCAACGCCACCACCATCTGGATGGTGGAGCAGTTCGGGTTCGCGATCACGCCGTTATGCCAGGCCACGTCGCCGGGGTTCACCTCGGGCACCACCAATGGCACGTCCTCGTCCATGCGAAACGCGCTGGAGTTGTCGATCATCACGGCGCCGGCCGCGGCCACGGCCTCGCGCATCTCCTTCGATACGCTGGCACCGCACGAGAACAGCGCGATATCCACGCCTTCGAACGACTCCGGCGTCATCTCCTGCACCGTGAGCTCGCCTGCCGGAACCTGGCCGCAACCCAGGAACGGCAGCTTCTTGCCCGCCGAGCGAGCCGATGCCAGCGCGCGCACCTCGGCCGCCGGGAAGTCGACGTCGTGCAGCACCTGCAAGAACTCGGCGCCCACCGCGCCCGTGGCCCCCGCCACAGCCACCACCGGATTAGCCGGAATCTCTTTCGTCCATGTCATAGCAACTCCCTTTCCCCGCTTATGCACCCTATCGACAAGCCTCGCTCACGCGTTTGCGCAACCAACTGCCGCTAGTATATAATGAAGAAGTCAGCGGATGGCCTGAGGTGAAGAGCAGGCGACACCGTTAAGGTTTGTGACCGCTAGTTGCTGCTAGCGGTCATCTTCTTTCTGGTGCGCCCAAAGCGCCTTGGCGAACGCCACCGCCTCCCGAAGCAAGCCGACAATCGCGGCCGCCAGCCCAACAGCCGAAGCTGCGAGCTTGAGGATTATCACGATAGCATCCAAGCGAGTCACCTCCTTCCTCAAGAAGTAGGTGCCGCCTGACGCTCAGGACTTACATCCGCTGACTCGCACACATTCTAACATGCGTATCGCCAGCGAAACACATGCATGGCAAAGCTTCTATCTTCCCTTGTTCATCTTTGCAGCGATTTCCTCCGCGCTGAGCTGGGTTTCCTCGAACACGCTGTCGGAGTCGAGGTCGAACGCCTTGTGCAGGCAGCGCACCGCCGCCGCAGCTTGCGCGCCGTCCACCACGACCGACAGGCGGATGGGCGACGTGGAGATGGCCAGGATGTTGATCTGGTTCTCGCCCAGCGTCGAGAACGCGCGCGCCGCCACGCCGGGAGACGACTTCATGCCCGTGCCCACGAGGCTCACCTTCGCGATGTCCTCGTCCACGTCGTAATCGCGGGCGCTGATGTCGGGCAGAATGCGCTCGATTGTCTCCTTCGCGCGCGCCAGGTCGGCGCCGGGGCACGTGAAGCTGATATCGGTGATGCCGGCTTCCGAGATGTTCTGGATGATCATGTCCACGCTCACCGCGTTGCCAGCCAGCGCCGAGAACACCTTCGCAGCCACGCCGGTCATGTCGGGCACGCCGCGGATGGTGAACTTCACCTCGGACGTGTCGTGGGCGATGCCGGTGATGACGGCTTCCTCCATCATGTCGGTTTCCTCCTTGATATAGGTGCCTTCGGCGTCGGAGAACGCCGAACGAGAATGAATGACCACCTGGTACTTGCGCGCAAACTCCACGGCGCGCATCTGCAACACGCCGGCACCGGAGCTGGACAGCTCAAGCATGTCGTCGTAGGAGATGACGTCGAGCTTCTTGGCGCGCGGGCACACGCGCGGGTCGGCCGTGTACACGCCGTCCACGTCGGAGTAGATCTCGCACACGTCGGCGTCCAGGCCGTGCGCCACCGCCACCGCCGTGGTGTCGGAGCCGCCGCGACCAAGCGTGGTGATGTCGCCGTTGGCGTCGATGCCCTGGAACCCGGCCACTACCGCGATAACGCCCCTGTTCAGAGCCTCCATGATGCGCTCGTTGTGCACCTTCACGATCTTGGCCTTGGCGTGCGTGCCGTCCGTCTCGATGCCGGCCTGGCGGCCCGTGAAGCTCATGGCCTTGTAGCCGCGCGCTTCGATGGCCATGGCCAGCAGCGTCATGGACACCTGCTCGCCCGTGGACAGCAGACGGTCCATCTCGCGCGCCGGCGGGTTGTCGTTGAGCGAGGCGGCAAGGCCCACCAGCTCGTCGGTGGTTTTGCCCATGGCGGACACGACGGCGACCACCTGGTGCCCGGCCTGCTTCTTCGCAATGAGCTTCTTCGCGACCATCTGGATGCGCTCAGGCGAAGCGACGGACGTGCCCCCGAATTTGCATACGATTAGCGACATGGTGCTCTTTCTCGTCAGGTTGAACCCAATCGGCTGTCCACTATACCAAACGGTCGCATCGTCGCCTATAGAAAGCCCGTTAACAGGAGCTTTTTACATGGGGAAAACGAAGAGAACGAGCAGTCGCCCGCATGATGCGCTCGAAACCGAGCAGATCATGCGGGCGACGTCCCGAACCGAAGACAGCTTCGACGTTGCTCTGCATACGCTTACCCCGCCTGGTAGATCGTCTCCAGCTCGCCGCTCTCAACGAGCGTGCACAACGCATTGCTCGCCTGATCGCTCTCGATGCCCATGTGCTCGAAGCGCTTCGCCAGCTTAAGGCAATACGACAGGTCGCCGGGCTCCAAAGACAGCAGGGCGGACGCAGCCTGCTCGTTCAGTTTTCCAAACATGAGATGCTCCTTTCCTTTTCGATGCATCCAGCGTACTGCACCAAGGAAAGATGGCTTTTGGACGAATGGAGAACCTCGCCGGTCGGTTTTGGCCGATCGTACAAACAAGCATCCCGACAGCTTCAAAGCGCCTCCGTTGCCTCGTGAGACAGCGGCGCGCTGCGACTTGATTCATTACCAAAACCATCATGGACAAAATATGCCGTTTTTCTTTATTCTCATTTTGGAATAGCCTTTCATCACCTGGGGTTTCTTCGACCTCTCTTTCCTGCTCGCTCCCATTACGCGTCGAAAACTACTGAAAAGTGGTGCTTTTTGTCCATGATTATTTAAATCATATTATTGCAGGCGGACTGGCCGAGAAAGCATCGAGCGCCGCGTAGCGAGCCGCCGCCCCCTGCCCTTACGGCTGCAGCAAGGGATTCGTGTAGTCCAGATACACGAGGCCCAGCAGGAACGCGAACTCGCGATCGGGGGAATCGGGCATGCCGAGCACGTCCTTGGCCTTGCGCAGGCGGTAGCGCACGGTGTTCGGATGCTGGTGCAACGCCTCGGCCGCCAGACGCAGGTCGCCGTAGGCGCGCGCGACCGCCTCGGCAGTCGCGGCAAGCTCGGTGCCGTGGGCGTCGTCGTGCTCTTCCAGCAAGGCCCTGTGCAGCGCGGCCGTGCGCCAGAACAAGCGCCCCTCGTTGGCGGCCGCGCGAAACGCATCGTGATGCAGATCGGCCCAGCACACCACGCGATCGCCCTCAACCTGCGCCGTCTTCAACGCGGCAAGCGCCTCGCGCACGCTCATGTCGCCGTCGGAAAGCGGCGTCTCCTCGCCCACTCCCAGATGCACCTGGCCCGCAGCCAAAAGGCGCATCGTCAGGTCGCTTTCGGAGCGAGTTCGCACACCGGCAGGAGGCTGCGCGTACGACACCAGCGCAAGCAACGCGCCATGGTAGCGGAAGGCGAACACCGCCTCCACCACATCGTCCCAATCGCGCTTGAACTCGGCCAACACGACGGTCATCGCGTCGAGCATGGCGTATAGGGAGCATTCGTCGTCCGCTTTCGGGGACGCCGCTATGCATTGGACGGTCGATCCGGTCGCCCCCGCCAGCTCGTACAACGCCGCACGAGCAGCATGCGGATCGTGCCCAGAAAGCAAGCCGTCCATGATGCGTCCCTTATCGGATTGTTCGCCGTCGCGCCGAATCAGATCGAGCGCCTGATATGCCACCACTTCGTGGTAGCCGCCGTCGTACAAGTACATTGGCACGCCCGCCGCCTCGCTGGCAGCCCTCACGCGGTCGCTGACGATGGGGCGATACGCTTTCTTCAACGCGATACCCGAAACGCCGCGCGCTATCAGGACCAGAAGCGATCGCTCGGACAATTCCGGATCGTCGTGCGCGAACCCCAGGTTCGTCACGATGAACTCGCCGGGAATGTACGATTCGTAGCCGCCGTCCTTATCGGGAGCGCAATCGAGGATGCCCACGTTGTGGACTTCTCGCAACTCGGCTCCTTCGCACAGCACCAGCGGCTGCACCTGCTCGAACGCCGGCAACGCAAGTATGTCCGCAACCGTGATCACGAGGAGCTCCTTCCGAAACCTGTCACGGACATGATACGACGAGTCGCCGTCCTGCGCCACTTGGCGCATCCTGCCGTTCGGCACGAAGCATCCAACCCGACTCGCGAGAAAAATGGACGCGAAAGCGCACCCATGACAATTCCCGAGGCGTTTTCGGGCCGCTCGCGCCGACCGACCCGGATGACGTTCGGCATAATGCCTGGTGGCGATTTTCCGCTTCGGAAAATCGGCGGTTCGCCATGGCGAACTTTGTCACAGGGGGCCGTTTGCGCCCAGAACGCGCGCAGCGAGGGAGGGCCGTACTTGCGACGGCCCTCCCTCCGTTTCGCCCTACACCTCGTTGACCAGCTTGAATACCTTCTCCTTCTCGCCTTTCAGGAAATGGACGATGTTCTCGCAGCTCAAACGCTCCAAGTCTTCGATGGCCGTGGTCGAGTAAAACGCAGAATGGGGCGTGATGATGACGTTGTCGCGTCCTACCAGCTTGTTCGAAGCCAGATCCGGAGTCTCGTCGTACAGCACGTCCGCGCCGAACGCACGGAGCTTGCCCGCATCGAGCGCGTCCACAAGCGCTTCCTCGTCCACGCACAGGCCGCGGCCCAGGTTGATGAAGATAGGGCGTCGCGCCATCGAGTCGAACGCCGCCTCGTCGAAAAAGCGCACGTTGTGATCGGTCAAGCACATGTGGTTCACGATGATGTCGGCATGGGTCAGCAGCTCTTCCTTGCTCACGCGCGTCACTCCCCGTTCGGCGAATACGGCATCGTCCGCGTGCGGATCGCAGGCTATCACGCGCTTCACGAGGCCCATCGCCTTCTCGGCCGTGCATTTGCCGATCTTGCCGAACCCAACGATGCCCAGCACCTGATCCTCCAGACGCGGCCACTGGGGTGCCGCGGCGTAATCCCACTTGTGCCGCTCGTCGATCTCCCTCTGGTAGAACTTGAAGTGCTTGTTGAGCGCGCCCATGTACGCGATGGCGCTCTCGGCCACGTCCCACGTGCAGTACTCGCCCACCGGGCAGACCCCGATGCCCCGCTTCGTGGCCTCGTCCAGGTCAACCTGGTCGAACCCGGTAGAGTTCAGCGAAACCACCTTGAGCTTCGGCGCGCGATCCATAGCCTCGGCATCCACCGTGACGAACGCCGTCAGCAACGCATCGGCATCGGCCACATGCTCGTAGAATTCATCACGCTTATCGTCCTCGTACTCGAGAACCTCGACCTCCACGTCCTCGCCCAGGCCCGCGCGCAGGGTTTCGATCTCCAACGCGTGGTCGGGCATCATGCAATCGGCGTGATCGCAGATGAGAACCTTCATGGCAACCCTTCTTTCGTCTCGACGAAGTTACGGACGCTCGATGGGCTGGGTCAGGCAGTGAGGACCGCCGCCCGCATGCAGGATCTGATCGAGCGGCACGTCGATCACGTCCAAGCCCAGCGCGCGCATCTTGTCGTTGATGTGCTTGTTCTTCTCGATTGCCACCACTTTGCCGCTGCCGATGCACTGCACGTTGCAGCCGTGCTTGTACATGTCCTCGCTGGCCACGGGGATCAGTTCGAAGTTGCGACGCTTCAGCATTTGCAGGTAGTTGTAGGGCAGCTGGTCGATGCAAGCCAGCGCCACCTGCGGGGCCACGATGTTGAAGATCATATCGAGATGCAGGTTGTCCGGCGGGCACGGCACGCCCACCACGGTGTAGCCGAACTTCTGCAGCTGGTCGCGCAGGTTGTCCACGCCGGCTTGGTCGGTACGATCCACCTGGCCGAACGCCAGCGTGTGCTCGTCGATCATCCAGAAGTCGCCGCCCTCCATGCAGCCCGCGTTCACGCGCGCCACGATGGGAACGCCCATCTCCTTCAGCTTCTCCTCGTACGCCACGGCCTCCACCTGACGGACCGGGTGGCGGAAGTGGCCGATCACGGCGCCTTCCTTGATCATGCAACCGTAGTCGCGGGCGAACGTCATCACCTCGAACTCGGGGCGCGCCTCCACTTCGACCACTTCGATACCGTTGTCTTTGAACGCATCCACCAGCATCTGCCACTCGGCAACCATGACGTCGTTCTTTTCCTGGTCGCCCTTCTTCATCCACTCGGCGGTGATCACGTTGATGCCGTTGAACTGGTAGTACCGCGGCGAGCACATCATCACTTTCTTCAGGGGGTTCGTTGCGTTGGACACGTAGACCTTCTCTTCTTCAGCCATGACAGGCTCCTTTCGTTTGACAGGTTGTTTGGGAAGCAGTTTGAGAAACCGGGGCGCGCGGGGCGCCCCGGGGGCAGCGCGGAGGGTTACAGCATCACGGCCACGGTGAGGAACACGCAGCACACCAGGAACAGGAAGCCCACGATGGGTGCAGCGCGCTTCACCCAGTCGCCGTAGCTCATGTGGGCAGCCGAAGTACAGGTCATCACCACGATGGACGTAGGCGAGATCATCTTGGCCAGGCCCAGCGCCATGCAGTAGATGGTCACCATGATGGCCACGTCCACGCCGGCGAACTGCGACAGCGCCGCCATGATGCCCATGGTCGCGGCCGCCAGCCCCGTCGACGAGGGAATGAGGCACGCGATGAGGAAGTAGCAGATCAGCGCCACAATCACGAACGCGACGGGAGGCAGGGCCGACAGCGTGCTCTCGCACATGTGCAAGATAGTGGGCGTGATCTGCCCGCCGTCCATCACCACTTGGATGCCTCGCGCCAGCGGCACGACGAACGCGGTGGACACGAGCCCGGCAGCGCCCTTGATCAGCGTGTCGATGATCTTATCGGCCTTGTAGCGCATGACGATGCCCGCGAGCAACGTCATCACCATCACGAGCATGGCGATCTCGGGGAAGTACCACGAACCGAACGGCGTGATGTCGCTGCCCAGCACCTCGCGCAGCACCGGCGTGACGCCGATCCACGACACGAACTGCTCGAAGAACGTCCAATCAGGGTTGATGGAAGTCCACGGCACGCACCCCACCACCATGATGGCGAACGTGAGGACGAAGATGGCCAGCACGCCCTTCTGACGGCCGGACAGCTCCAAGTTCTCGTCAGCCGAAACCGGGAACTCGATAAGATCGAGCTTGCGACGGAAGAACTGGACCGACTTCTCGGGATGAGCCTTCACCTTGTCGGCGTAGCGGTTGATGATGAAGATGACGAGTCCCGTGAACACCACCAGCATCAGCACGCGCATGCCCATGCCGTCGCCGGCCGAGATGCCCGCGATACCCGACGCGATACCCGTGGCGAACGGGTTCACCGTCGAGGCCAGGCAGCCGGCCTGCGTGCCCAGCACCACGATCATGATGGCCACCACGGTGTCCAGCCCCAGCGCCAGGATCACCGGCACGAACATGAGGAAGTACACGATTCCTTCCTCGTAGGCACCCTCCAAGGTGCCGAGGAACGACATGAGGCATACAAGGATGGCGATAAGCAGGTGCATATTGTTCTGGTTCTTCATGGTGATGCGCTTGAGCGCCGTCTTCACCGCACCGGTTTCCTCCATCATCTCGAGGAAGCTGCCGAACAGCAAGATGGTCAGCGAGATGGCGATGGCGCCGCTGATGGCGCCCGAACCCAGCATGCCCGTGATGGGCGCCATGAACACGTCCCACAACCCTTGCGGGTTGGACTCCACGATGTGGTACGTCCCCGAAATAGCGTCGCCGTTGGCGTTCAGCTCGTACGCGCCGCCCGGCACGAACCAGCTGAGCACGGCGATGAAGCAGATGACCCCGAACAGGATGACGTAGGTGTTCGGCATCTTGAATTTCTTCTTGCCCTTCTCGGGCTCGTTGTCTGACATGGATGCTCCTCTCCTCGACGCTTCCGGCACAGCGGGGCGCAGCTGCCCAAGGGTGCCGCAGAAGCGGCATCCTCGCAGACCGAGCCTGCCGTGCGACCCTGCGCAGAGCCGCACGGCGTACCGGGAAGCGTGTTTAGACGCAGGGGATGTACAGATCGCCCAGGGTGGCCGCCATGATGGCCTTGATGGTGTGCATGCGGTTCTCAGCCTGCTGGAACTGGCGGCCGTGGTCGGAGTAGAACACCTCGTCGGTAACTTCCATCTCCTTCACGCCGAAGCGCTCGGCCATATCGGCGGCGTACTCGGTCTCCGCATTATGGAAGGCCGGCAGGCAGTGCAGGAAGATGTAGTCCGGGTTCTTCACATGGGACAGCAGCTCGGCGTTCACCTGGTAGGGAGACATGAGCTTCACGCGCTCAGCGAACTGAGACTCCTCGCCCATGGCCGCCCACACGTTCGTGTAGATGGCATCGGCGTTTTCAACGGCCTCCACCGGGTCGTTCGTCACCGTGATGGTAGCGCCGCTCTCGGCGGCGAAGGCCCGCGCCACCTCGACGATGGCCGGGTCGGGCTCGAGTTCGGCCGGCGTGGCGTTCACGTAGTTCACGCCCAGGATGGCGCTGGTGATCATGAGGGAGTTCTGCACGTTGTTGCGTCCCTGGCCGCAGTAGGCCAGCGTGAGGCCCTCCAGCGTGCCGAAGTTCTCCTTCATGGTCATGAAGTCGGCCAGCATCTGGGTGGGATGCTCCTTGTCGGTGAGGCCGTTCCACACCGGCACGCCGCTGTACTTCGCCAGATCCTCGACGTGCTCCTGCTTGAAGCCGCGGAACTCGATGCCGTCGAACATGCTGCCCAGCACCAGCGCGGTGTCGCGCACCGTCTCCTTCTTGCCCAGCTGGATGTCGTTCTTGCCCAGATACTCGGGGTGCGCGCCCAGGTCGATGCACGCGGTGGTGAACGCGGCGCGGGTGCGGGTGGACGTCTTCTCGAACAAGAGCGCGATGTTCTTGCCTGCGAGGTAGCGATGCTCGACGCCCCGCTTCTTCAGGTCCTTGAGATGCTCGGCGAACCCGATGAGGTACATCAGCTCGTCTTTCGTGTAGTCCCTCGTGGAGAGGAGGCTGCGTCCCTGGAATACCGACTCGGTCATGTGAAGCTCCTTTCGATGGATGCTCTTGCGCCCTAATCCCCGACGGACGCCGCGCCCGATGGTGCGACCCCTCCTGGCAGGCCAGGTTACGAGAAGCATCATACGCAGCGGCGAGAGGGAGCCCCTCTGGACAGTCGGACAAAACCCGAGTCGCGCGCTTTGTCCGACCGAACAAGGGACGCAGGGCAACGGGAATCTAGGATGAAAGCGCGCAAGCGGGTTCTTCCAACGGAGCGGGGGTCGCAGATGGTTCTATCGCCTATCGACTACGTCATCATCGCGTTGTACTTCATCGTCATCGTGGCCATCGGCTTCATCGCGGCGCGGTTCGCGAAAACGAAGGAAGATTACCTCGTGGCCGGCAGGCGGCTGTCGTTTCCCCTGTTTTTCGGCTGCATGGCCGCGCTCACGCTGGGCGGCGGCTCCACTATCGGCAGCGCCCAGCTGGGCTACGAGTTCGGGCTCGGCGGCATCTGGCTCAACCTGAGCATCGGGCTGGGGCTCGTCGCGGCCGGCTTCCTGGTTACCAGCAAGCTTTCGAAGCTGCGCGCTCTCAGCGTGAACGAGGTGGTGGAGAGCAGCTACGGCCCCATCGCACGCGTGTTCAGCTCGGCGCTCACGCTCATCTACACGCTCACGCTGAGCGTGGTGCAGGTCATCTCCATCGGTACCATCATCAACGGCGTGACGGGCATCGACGCAACACTGTCCATGCTGGTAGGAGGCGGCATCGTCATCCTGTACACGTTCGTGGGAGGCATGTGGTCGGTCACCATGACCGACATCGTGCAGTTCGTGGTGAAAACGGTGGGCATCCTCATCCTGGCCCCCATCTTCTGCATCTCGGCGGCGGGCGGCTGGGACGCGCTCGTCAGCAAGGTGCCCGAGACGTACCTGTCGGTGGGCAGCATGGGCTTCGACAAGAGCTTCGCCTACCTCGTGCTGTACGTGCCAGGGCTCATCATCGGCCAGGACATCTGGCAGCGCATCTTCACCGCGAAGAACGAGAAGGTGTCGAAAACGGGCACCGTCTGCGCGGGCGTGTACAGCGTCTTCTACGCGTTGGCCACCGTCGTCATCGGCATGAGCGTGTTCGTGCTGCTGCCACACCTGGACAACCCTCAGAACGCGTTCGTGGTGGGCGTGTCCACGTTCTTGCCGGTCGGGGTGCGCGGGCTGATCCTGGCGGCGGCGATGGCGGCCACGATGTCGGTGTCGAGCGGCACCATCCTGGCATCGTCCACCATCCTATACAACGACCTGTACCTGCGATTCGTTCGCAAGGGGGCGGCCCGGAGGACGACGCATCTCAAGGAAGTGACCATCACGCGTCTGTTCGCCCTGCTCATCGGCGTGGTGGTGATGGTGTGCTCGCTGTGGATCAACGACGTGCTGGTGGGCATCGACATCTGCTACGGGTACCTGTCGGGCTGCGTGTTCGTGCCGCTGGTGGCCAGTTTCGTGCTCAAGCGGTTCAGCCCGAAAGCGGGGCTGTACGCGCTGGGCGCGAGCACCGTGGCGGTGACGGGCTGCTTCGTCGTCGTGGGAACAGCAAGCTCAGTCCCCATCGTCGCAGGCATGGCGTCGGGGCTCGTAGCGTACGCAGCGGCGAACCTTCTCAGCAAGCAGAAGGTGCCCTCGCCGTTTGAATGAGGCGTGAACCCGTTCCCTTGCCTCACCCCAACTCGGGCAGGAACACCAGGCTGAGCAGGTTGATGAACACCTTGTCGTCCTCATGGGGAATACCCAACACGGCCTTCATCTTGCGCATGCGGTAACGCACGGTGTTCGGATGCTGGTGAAGCTCCTCGGCGATAGCCTTCACGTCGCCGTGCCAGTTCACCAGCGCCTCGGCCGTACGCACGAGCTCGGTGCCGTGCTCGTCGTCATAGCCGGCCAGCATCGAGCGGTACAGCTCGCTCGCGCTCATGAACAGGCGGTCGTAGCGCGCGGCGCTGGCGAATGCCGACAGGTGCAGGCCCGACCAACGCGCCAGCTGCTCGCCGTGGCGCTGCGCACTCGCGGCTGCGGCAAGCGCCTGGCGGATAGCCAGGTCGCCATCGCACAGGTGCACCGCCTCGCTCACGCCGCAGTGCAGGCTGCCTTCCACCGAGGTCACGGCGATGCAGCGGCGCTCGGCGGCCGCCCGCTCCTCATCGCTGGCCGAGCCGTAGGATACGAACGCCAGGATATGATCGCGGTAGCGGCACACGCTGGCCGACTCGACGATCGCGCACCCGTCCCTCACCGTCCCCAGCCCAGAGGACACCGAGTCGAGCATGGCGTAGAACGAGCACGGGTCGCCCGCGCGCAGGGCGAACGCGAAGCACTGCAGCTTCGAGCCCGTCACGCCCACAAGCGCGCTCAGCCTCGTACGCACCCGGTCGCCGTCGTGGGCGGTCAGCAGCTCGTCGAGGGCCTTGCCCTTGTCCAGCTCGTCGCGATCGCGCTGCAGCAGATCGAGCGATTGGTACGCCACCGTCTCGTGGTAAGCGCCGTCGTACAGATAAAGCGGCACCCCGCGCGCCGTGCTTTCCTTGCGCACGGCGTCGCTGATGGGAGGCTCGTAGACGGTTTTGACGGCGATGGCGGCCACGTCGCGGCGCAGCATCGTCAGCAGCGACTTCTCGGCCATGCCAGGGTTGCCGAACGCGAACCCGAGGTTCGTGAGGATGAGTTCGCCCGCCACGTATACACTGTATTCGTTGTAGTCGGGAGGACAGTCGAGGATGCCCACGTTGCGCACCTCGCGCCGCTCCGCTCCCTCGCAGGGAGCGGCGAGCTCCACGTTCTTGAACGCCGGCAATGCGATAATGTCCGCAACGGTAACCAACAGCCCCTCCGTCCCATCGCGCATGAGAAGCGATCTTCCAAGAAGATGCGATACGGTACGCATGATACCGCATCGCGAGGAGCGCGTTCGGACGACCGGCCGCGCTTGACGAGAATTACGCGTGCGAACCGGAAGGCTCCCCCGGCCTCGATCTCGAAGAGGCGACCCTCCAGGAGCTAGGTCATCCTGCCGACGTGGCCGCAAAATGCTTCCCATGACAATTTCGCAAGCGTTTTCGAGCTGCTCGCACCCGCAAACACGGGCGTCACCCACCATAATGCCTGGTCGCAACTTCGCTGATTCGAGAATTCGCCAGTTCGTGACGGCAAACTTTGCCATGGGTGCCGCTTTGCGCCCAGCTCCGCACACAGTCCGCAACCGCCCCGAGCGAGAGGCACCCGAACGGGAATCCTTTCGACAGAGGGCGGAAACGTCGCTTCCCCACGCGACCTCACACCTGCGCTTTGCCGGGAACCCTCGTCTTACGAAGACGTAAGCTGAGTGTAAGCGGCGGTCAAGGTGTCCGTCATGCGCTCACGGTATAGTTGAACCCGTGAACGCACGATACGAGGAGATCGCTATGAGCAAACCGTTGAGCATCGCCTGCAAAGCCGTCGGCGCAACCGTCATCATAGGAGCATTCGTGCTGGTGGCCTGTCTGTTCTCGGAGAGCAGCCGCACCATGTATCCGATCAGCCGCACCCGCTGAGCCCCAACCGGCGACCAGCCGCCCGCGCCGCGGAGGCCGCAAAACCCGCGCGCCACATGCTGCGCGAACCCGCGCGCCGCGCGCTCTACCCCTGCTTTTCAGGCATCCTCCACAGCAGCACGAAGCCCAGCACGAACAGCACGGCGATGGACAGCACGCCCAACGACGAGTTGCCCGACAGCTGGGTGAAGAAGCTGACCAGGAACGTGCCCATGACGGCAGCGTACTTGCCGAAGATGTCGAAGAAGCCGTAGTACTCGTTGGCGTGCTCCTTCGGAATGAGCTTGCCGAACTCGCTGCGCGACAGCGCTTGGATGCCGCCCTGGAACAACCCCACGCAGATGGCCAGCATCCAGAACTCCGCGGCCTCGCGCAGGAAGAACGCCGCGAACAGCGTGATGCAGAAGTACGCGCCGATAGCTACCAGCAGCATGCGCTTCGCGCCGAATCTTGTGGACAGGCGCCCGTAGGCGATGGCCGACGGGAACGCCACGAACTGCGTCACCAACAGCGCCAAAACCAGCTGCGTCGCATCGATGCCGAGGTCGGTGCCGTAGCTTGTGGACATCTTTATAATGGTGTGCACGCCGTCGATGTAGCAGAAGAACGCTAGCATGAAGTAGCGCAGGCGACGATCCTTCCAAATACGTTTCAGCGTGCGGAAGAGGCCGGCGAACGTGTCGCGGATCAAGCGAGGAGCACGTTCCTTGTAGTGCGTCTGATGCACATCGCGGATAAGGGGCACGCTGAACGCCACCCACCAAACGGCCGTGATCAGAAACGCGATCTTCATCCCGATGTCCATAGGGATGCCCACGCTGGGCCCTGCCAGCACCACGATCAGGCACAGGATGAACGGCACGCACGAGCCGATATAGCCCCAGGCGTAACCCTGCGATGACACCTCGTCATAGCACTCGTCGGTGGTGGCGTCCACGAGGAACGCATCGTAGAACACCATCGAGCCGTTCAGCATGATGGACGCGACGACGTAGATCACGAGGAAAGCCAGCGCAGCCGACGGGATGCCCAGCGCCGCCAAGGCGATGGCGCCCGTACCCACAGTTCCGATGAAGAACTTCTTCTTATTGCCCTTGAGGTCGGCCAGGCTGCCCAGAACCGGCATGAGCAGCGCCAGCAGAAGCGACGCCACCGTCTCGGCATAGCCCCACGCCACCACAACCGACGAACCCGGTTCGGCTAGCGTCTTGAAATACACGGGGATCAGCGCCGTCGCAAGCAGCACGAAGGCCGAATTGCCCACATCGTAGAGGATCCAGCTTTTCTCCTGCTTGGTCAGCTTGCCTGCCATGGCCTTGCCTCTCGTCTCGTTTGCGTCAACTTGGGATTCCTTCTTCACAAGTGCGAAACCGAAGGTTAACAAGTCCCCGCTCATTGTATATGATAGCGCGTAGCGTCACCGGTAAAATTCAAGTCAGAACGGAGCGTCACCCCATGCCCGCACTCATCACCCACGACTTCTTCGGGCGCGACGTCTACGACCGCCTGTACACCTTCATAGGCGGCTCGCGCGACGAAGCCGACGCCTTCCTGTTGGGCAACCAAGGCCCCGACCCTCTGTTTTACCTGGTGCTCAGTCCGCAGTTGCGCGCGCACAACCGACTGGGCTCGACTATGCACAATAAAAAGCCCAGCGAGCTTCTAACCGCGCTCAAAAACTCCCTCGGCATCCTCAACAGCGCCGAGCGTGAAGTAGGTCGCGCCTATGCGTTGGGTTTCCTCTGCCACTACACGCTGGACTCCACGATGCACCCGTTCGTGTACTTCCACGAGTACCGGTTGTGCGACGCCGGCGTTCCAGGCCTGACGCGCGCCGACGGAAGCGAAGTGCACGGGACGATCGAGAGCGAACTGGACGAACTGGTTCTGTTTGAGAAGCGCGGCGAGACCATCGCCACGTTCAACCCCTCCGCCGAAATCCTCAACGCCAGCAACTTCACGCTGCACGTCATCTCGAAGATGTACGCCTACGTCGCCCTCACCGTGTACGGCGAGATCGTCCCCGCCGACCTGTTCGAGACGGCCGTGAAGGACTTCCGCGTGGCGCAGCGCGTGTTCTACTCGCCCTCCGGCCGCAAGCGCGCCCTCTTCGGTCGCGTCGAGGAGCTGCTGCGCCCCTTCTCGTTCTACAAGTCGATGAGCCACCGCCCCGTCGCGCTTACCGAAAGCCAGTTCGACAACCGTGCCCGCGAGGCGTGGGAGAACCCGTTCACGGGAGACATGAGCACCGCAAGCTTCTGGGATCTCTTCGACGAGGCGCTGGGAAAAGCGCAAGACAACCTGTTCGCATTCGACGAGGACGGATTCGATCTCGCAGCAGCGCGCGCCATCACCAACGAGCGAGACTTCTCGGGCGAACCCGTTGTGGCGCTCGTGGTGTCGGTCGAGGACGGCGCTGCCGACGCGCAGCCGCAGCCCGCCGACGAAGCGTAAGCGCCCCATGCTGGACGTCGCCCTCACCATCCCCTTCTGGCTGGAGCTTGCCGCTGCGCTGACCGGCGGTTTGTCCGGCGCCATGAGCGCAGTGCGCGCACGCTACGATATATTCGGCGTGGCGTGCATCGCCATTATCACCGGTTTGGCCGGCGGCATCATGCGCGACATCCTGCTGCAGAACTACGGTATCTACGCGTTCCAGAAGCCTACGCTGATCATCGCCTGCGCCATCGCGGGCGTGGTGGTGTTCTACTTCGGTAAGCTGGCCACCTATCTCGACCCCATCGTCGACTTGTTGGACAACCTGTCGGTAGCCCTGTGGGCCGTGATCAGCGTGAGCAAGAGCCTGTCGGCGGGGCTCGACATCATCCCGTCCATCATCCTGGGCACCATCACCGCCGTGGGCGGCGGCATCCTGCGCGACATCTGCATGAACCGCGAGCCCGAGGCGTTCCAGGCCGGCGCACTGTACGGCAGCGCCGCGCTGGTGGGCTGCATCGTGTACGCGTTGATGAGCCAGAACCACATCCTGGACAACTACGCCGCGCTGTCCTGCGTGGTGCTGGTGCTGGGGCTGCGCTACGCGTCGCTGTTCTTCGGCTGGCGCACGAAGCCGCCGCGCGACTACTCCGACGTGGTGACCCGCGCGGTATCGAAGCCGGTACGCTCGGTGGCGAATCGCGTGCGGCCGCCCAAGGGCAAGGTGGAGCGCGACAAGGAGCGGCACGGTTACGAGAAGCTGCGTGCGTTCTGGGCGCGCATGAACGGCGAGTACGTGGCCGAGCGCAGCAAGGACGACAAGCTTGCCGCATCCGACTCGCAAGCGGCCAGATCGTCGGCCGGCACCGCCGCAGCCAGCGACCCCAGCGACCGCATCATCGTGGACCGCGAGGAGCTCCACCGCATCATGGGCGGCGAGGAAGAGAAACCTCGCGACCCCTTCGAGCCAAGAAGCTAAAACCAAGCCACCGTGTCCAGCGCGTGTCAAAGGGACGGGGGATCTGACACGCTCGCGACACCGCGCCTCGCAAAACGGGAAAAAGCGTGTCAAATCCCCCGTCCCTTTGACACGCTTTCCTTCGGTTACACGTTCTTCAGCAGGATGGAGTTCATCGTGTCGGCGGCGTGCTCGCACGAGTCGCAGCACTTCTCCATACGGTCGAATATCTGCGACCACACCAGCACGCGCATGGGGTTCTCGCGGTCGTGCGTATGCAGTTTGCGAATGACCGTCATGTACAGCTGATCGGCCTCTTCCTCGTAATCGTTCACGTCGATGATGAGCTGCTTGAACATCTTGGACTTCTTGAAATTGCGAAAATCCTCCATGGCCTTGTCCAGCGCCACGCAGCTCTTCTTGATGAGGTGCGCGAACTCCAGCGCATCATGATGGATGAAATGCACGTCGTACATGTAGAAGCGTTGCATGACGTCTTCGATGTAGTCGATGATGTTGTCGAGGTACTGGGACATGTTGATGATGTCCTCGCGCTCGATAGGCGTGATGAAATCGGTAGCAACCGTCTTGAAGATGGCGTGGTTGATCTCGTCGCCCTTGTGCTCCAGCTCGTGCGCGCGCTCCATGACCTCTTTGAGATGCTCCGCCTCGGTGAAGCTTTCGATGGCCTCGATCAGCAGCTCGGCTTCCTGAACGGCAACTTCCGTCTGTTTCTCGAACGCATCGAAATAATCGAACTTGTCCCTCTTGCCCACAGGGTCCTCCTTTACGAGAACATTAAGAACAGGTGGGCGAACGCGAATCCGAGCAGACCGCACCCCGGAAACGTCAGCACCCACGTTTTCACCATATCGATTGCAATTCCCCACTTCACCGCGCTTTTCCGCTTCGCTGCGCCCACGCCCATGATGGCGGTCGTATTCGTGTGCGTCGTGGAAACCGGCAAGCCGGCGAAGGTGGAGAGCATAAGGCAGAAAAACGTTGCCACGCTGGCGGCGAATCCTTGGAACGGCTCGAGCTTCACCATATCCAGGCCGACGCTTTTTATGATGCGCTCGCCGCCGACGGCGGTGCCCAACCCCATGTTGAGCGCGCAGAAGAACATGAGCCAGATGGGCAGGATCATTTGATCGGCCTGCCCCACGCCCGTGGCCAACGTGATGGCCAGCACGAAGATGCTCATGAATTTCTGGCCGTCCTGCGCGCCGTGCATGAACGCCACGCCCGCGCCCGAGGCCACCTGAGCCCAACGGAAGAAGCGCGAAGTCTTCTTGCGATCCATGTTGCGGCAGACGCGTCCAAGCGCTTTGGAGTTCAGCCAACCCAGAAAGAAGCCCAGCAGCGTGGACAAAAGAATGCCGTACACCACCTTGATCCACTCCGCGCCGTTGATGGCGTCGAAGCTGCCCTGCAGCGCGATGGCCGCGCCCGTGAGGCCGGCGATCAGCGAATGGCTTTGGCTGGTGGGAATGCCGAAATACCAGGCCACGGTGCCCCACACGATGATGGCCACCATGGCGGCCATGAGAGCGATGAGCGACTGCTGGGAGTCGCCTCCGAAATCGACCATATTGAATATGGTATGCGCAACGGCGGCGGTAAACAGAGAAACCACCAGCAGCCCCAGGAAGTTGCAGACAGCCGCCATGACGATGGCGGGCTTCGGCTTCATAGCCCTTGTCGATACGACGGTTGCGATCGCGTTCGGAGCGTCCGTCGCCCCATTCACGACGATGACGCCGATGTTGAGCAGGGTCACAACCACGAGGATCGGGTTGGACGCGAGCCCAGCGATGAACGAAGCCCACTCTATGGTCACGAAATCCCTCTCGACAACAACAGCAAAAAGGTTCAGCATTCCCCAGTTTAACGTAAATCTAACAAAGCGAAAGGGGCTCTTTTCTCTTTTCACGTTGGATTACGGGCGAAACGGCAAAATACAGGTAAAGTCACGCCCCGGCACCGCCTACGGGTAAAACCCCTGCAATCGGTAGGAGTTAACCCCCGCTCTATCGATACGTGATAAAGTAACCGTTACGCAAGAAGAGGTTTCCGCGTCGCCGCGTCGCAAGCACGGCTCGACGACGCCTGGGGGGAGGAAATCGAAATGAGAAGGCGCTTCCAGCTGCCCTTGCAGACCGCGGATCTGATCGCCGGATTCATGGTGTGGGTCATCCTGTCGTCGCTGCTTCCGTACATCAAGCAGGACGTCTATATCCCTCCCGACCAGATAGCCCTCGTCACCGCCATTCCCGTGGTGCTGGGATCGGTGCTGCGCGTACCCTTCGGCTACTGTGCCAACCTGTTCGGCGCGCGCGCCGTGTTCCTGACCAGCTTCATCGTGCTCGTGGTGCCCGTATGGTTTTTGAGCGAGGCCACCACGTATCAGGGATTGCTCATAGGCGGGACGTTTCTGGGCATCGCCGGCGCAGTGTTCTCGGTGGGCGTCACCTCACTGCCGAAGTACTACCCGAAGGAGCGCCACGGCTTCGTGAACGGGGTATACGGCTTCGGCAACATGGGAACGGCGCTGACCACCTGGTTGGCGCCCGTGGCCGCGGTTGCCTTCGGTTGGCGCATGGCCGTCAAGCTGTACCTCGTGCTGCTGGCGGCGTTCATCGTGCTGAACTTCGTGCTGGGCGATCGCGACGAACCGCGTGTGAAGACGCCGGTCATGGAGCAGCTGCGCGCCGTCTGGAGCGACGCGCGCCTGTGGTTCCTGTCGCTGTTCTACTTCGTGACATTCGGCGCTTTCGTAGCCTTGACCGTGTACCTGCCGAACTTTCTCACGTCGCACTACGGGATGGACGGCGTGTCGGCAGGCGTGGCCACCTCGGTGTTTATCGTGGCGGCGGCCGCCATCCGCGTGCTGGGCGGCTGGCTGGGCGACCGGTTCGACTGTTATCGGCTGCTGGCCCTCGTGTTCGCAGGCCTCGCCGCAGGCGCCGCGGTGCTGGCCACGGCACCGGGGCTGCCCGTGTACCTGGCGGGCATCTATCTGGTCAGCATCGCATGCGGCATCGGCAACGGCGTGGTGTTCAAGTTGGTGCCTGCGTACTTCACGAAGCAAGCCGGGATTGCCAACGGCATCGTGGCCATGATGGGCGGCCTGGGCGGCTTCTTTCCGCCGCTCGTGCTGTCGGCATCGACGCTGCTGTTCAGCACGAGCGTCCCCGGATTTGCCGCCTTCGGCGCCTTCGCCCTCGCCTGCCTGGCGATTTCGCTGGTCATGAGGAGGAAGACTCGGTCATCCTGAGGGCACGGAGCGCGCAATCCGTCTCCTGAGCGTAAGCCGCGACCCCCTACGCGTAGTAAGCGAACACCCTTTTGCGTTCGTTGCCGATCTTGGTGGTGCTGTTGTGGCCGGGCAGGACCACCGTCTCGTCGGGCAGCACGGCCAGGCGCTTCAGCGAGCGGCGCATAGCGTTCATGTCGCCTCCCTGGAAATCCGTACGGCCAATGGAGCCGCAGAACAGCGTGTCGCCCGAAATCAGCACCGGCGCGCCTTCAGGGTTCGTGCCGAAGCGCGGGTCGATGAACAGGCAGATACCGCCCTCGGTGTGACCCGGCGTCAGGATCACCTTCCACGGCATGTCGCCGATCTTGAGAATGTCGCCGTCGTTCACTACATGATCCACCGGGCACGGCGTGAAGCGCATGTCGTCGCGCGGCAGCTTCTTCTCGCCCGAAATGATGGGCGCGTCGATGGCCGAGGCGATGACCGTGGCGCCGGTCTTGTCGCGCAGCTCCTTCGCAGCGCCCACGTGGTCCGAATGGCGATGCGTGAGGATGATGGCGTCGACCGAGCCCCCCGCCGCCTTGATGATCTCGTCGGGCTTGCACGTGGGATCCACCACGATGGTGGCCTTGCCGTCGGAAATGATGTACACGTTGTTCTCCAGCATGCCGAGCACGAGGTACTCGACGGGCACGCACGTGCCCTTCACCTTATTGGTCATGCGTCGCTCCTAGTCTTTTTCTTGCCGCCGCCGGCCTTGGGAACCATGCGGCGCGCGTCGAACACTCCTTCGATGCCGCGCAGTTTGCTCAGTACGATATCGATATGGTTGATATCGGACACCTGGAACAAAAACCGCATCTCCACCATGCCGTCGCGATGCGACGTGGTGGAGCTGGACAGCACGTTCGCCCCTTGCTCCGACAGGATGATGGCCACGTCGCGCAGCAGGTTCATGCGGTCGAGCGCGTCCAAGAACACCTCCACCTTGAACGACGTGTTCTTCGGCAGATCGTTCTCCCAGGCCACCTCGATGATACGCTCGGGGGTTTGCTTGAGATCCTGAGCGTTCGGGCAGTCGGCGCGGTGCACCGACACGCCGCGGCCGCGCGTCACGAAGCCGAGAATCTCGTCGCCCGGCACCGGGTTGCAGCACCGCGACAGGCGCACCAGCACGTCGTCCACGCCCTTCACCACCACGCCGTTCGACGTGTGCGCCTCGTGCTTCTTCGGCGCCTTCACGCTGGTCAGCATCGGCGGCATCTTGCCGGTGGACATGTCGCCTGCCACGTAGTCCATGGCGGTCTCGGCCTCGTGGCCCTTGTCCACGAGGATCTTCAGCAGACGGTTCGCCACGTGCTGGGCGCTTTCCTTGCCGGTGCCGATGTGCACGAGCATGTCGTCGGCGTCCTTGTAGCCCATGTGGTCGGCCACCGACTTGAGGGCGCGCATCGACTGGGCGCTGGATATGCCCAGACCGTGCTTGCGCATCTCGCGGGTCAGCTTGTCGCGGCCGAATTGCAAATCGTCGCTGCGGCTGACCTTGCTGAAGTACGAGCGGATCTTGCTGCGCGCGCTGGGCGTTTTCACGATGCCCAGCCAGTCGCGCGAAGGGCTGGCGCTTTTCTGCGTGAGGATGTCCACGCGGTCGCCCAGCTGCAGCTCGTAGGTCAGCGGCACGATGGCGCCGTTCACCTTCGCGCCCACGCAGTGGTTGCCCACCTCGGTGTGGATGGCGTAGGCGAAATCGACCGGCGTCGAACCAGCGCGCAGGCTCATGACCTCGCCTTTCGGCGTGAACACGAACACCTCGGTGGGCGCGAGATCCACTTTCAGGTCCTTCAGGAACTCGCGCGAATCCTGCGACTCGTCCTGCCAGTCCACCATCTGGCGCAGCCACGCCAGCTGCTGGTCCAGCGCGTCGCCGCTCTTGCCGCCCTTCTCCTTGTAGCGCCAGTGCGCCGCCACGCCGTACTCGCTTTGCCGGTGCATGTCTTCGGTGCGGATCTGGACCTCCAGCGGACGGCCCGCCGGCCCGATGACCGTGGTGTGCAGGCTCTGGTACATGTTGAACTTCGGCATGGCGATGTAATCTTTGAAACGGCCGGGCATCGGATGCCACAGCGTGTGCACCGCGCCCAGAGCCGAGTAGCAGTCCTTCACCGACTTCACGATAACGCGCACGGCGATGAGGTCGTATATCTCCGAAAAGCCCTTGCCCTTCTTCGTCATCTTCTGGTAGATGGAGTAGAGGTGCTTCGGGCGGCCCATGATCTGCGCCTGGATGTTCACCTTTTCCATCTCGTCGTGCAAGATGGAGATGATCTGGTCGAGATAGCCCTCGCGCTCAGAGCGGCTTTCAGTCACCATGCGGCTGATCTGCTTGAACTTGTTCGGTTCCAGATAGTAGAACGACAGGTCCTCGAGCTCCCACTTGATGTTGTTGATGCCGAGACGGTGCGCGATGGGCGCGTAAATCTCCAGCGTCTCGCGCGCCTTGAAGATGCGGCGGTCTTCACGCAGCGCGCCCAGCGTGCGCATGTTGTGCAGGCGGTCGGCCAGCTTGATGACGATGACGCGGATGTCCTTGCTCATGGCTACGAACATCTTGCGGATGGTGGCGGCCTGCTCGTCGGTGAGGCTTTCCACCTCGATGCGCGTGATCTTCGTCACGCCCTCCACCAGCTGTGCCACCTGGGGATTGAACTCCGCTTCCACCTGGTCGCGCGTCACGCTGGTGTCCTCCACGGTGTCGTGCAGCAGCGCTGCACACAGCGTTTCCACGTCCATGCGCAAGTCGGCCAGGATGATGGCCACCTCCACGGGATGTGCCACGAACGGCTCGCCGCTTTTGCGGCACTGGCCCTCGTGCGCCTCGCTTGCGAATCGGAAGGCCTTCGCCAGCATGGCCTCGTCGTCCTCGGACAGGTACACCGAGGTCAGGCGCTGCAGCTCGGCGAATCGCTCCTCGGGAGTCTTCGGCGCGAGGGCGTCCTTCTTGGCTTCGGGCGCGAACGATTTCTCGGCCACGTGCGGCCGGCCCAGCAGGTTGTCCTCCACGGTCTGCTTGTTCGACGTCGCCTCGGGCGCGCCGCCCAGCAGCTCCTCATGGTTGCTCTTGCCCATTTTGGTCGTCCTCCCTATGCCCTAGCGCTCGCGCGCGTCGCCTGCCGCGTCACCCGGCAAAATGGGCCGCGACACGCGTATATGGAGGGTAGCAGAATCGCTCTTCATCGCCCAGTCCCGGAACGCGTGGAACACCTCGCGCTCCCCCAAACCTTCACGGTAGCGTACGCTGTCCGTCAACTCCACCTTGTCCTGCGTCTCCACCACGTGGATGGAGCGCGCCATGCCGTCGGCGCCGAACGCGGTGTGCGTCTCGATAAGCCCGAGCTCGCGAAACACCGCCACGCCGCACGCTGCCGAGGCGGGGCTGATAGGGAATGCATCGGTGCTGGCCGCCGCGGCCAGATCGGCGTTGCCCATGGTGAAGAAGCACTCGCCCATCTCTCGCTGCAGACTGCGCAGGCGGCGGTACACCTGGGCCAGGCAGTCGTGGTCGGGCGTCATGTCGCGCAGGATGCGCTCGTTGAGCGAGCAGTCGCCGCGGTTGAACAGTAGGTGGATGCCCGCGGGCTTGCCGTCGCGGCCCGCCCGGCCGCTCATCTGGTTGAACTCGATCTCGTTGAACGGCAGGTGGTACAGCACCACGTGGCGGATGTTGGGGATGTCCACGCCCTCGCCGAAAGCGGACGTGGCCACCAGCACCGACAGCGCGTCGGTGCGGAACAGCTCTTCGATGCGCTTGCGCTCGGCGCGTGCGAGGCCCGCGTTGTAGAAGCCGATGAGCGGCGCCAGCTGGGGCACCCGCTTGCGCAGAGCGCGCGCCACGGCAACCGACTGCTCGCGCGAGTTCACGTAGATGACCGTCTTGCCGCCCGACGCGATGAGATTCGCCAGGTAGTCGTCGCGGTTCTTGAGGTTGCGCTGGTCGTCCACCTCGAGGTTGGGACGCGAAGCCGGGTCGTACACGCAGGCGTCCACCGGCAGCTCGCGCTTGATGGCGGCCGCCACCTCGTCGTCGGCCGTGGCCGTAAGCGCCAGCACCGCGGGAGCCTCGCCGCCGGGCCCAGCCAGCTTCGCAATGGCGGCGCCGATGGTGGCGTAGGCCACGCGCTGGCCCGCCTTCGCCAGGCCGATATGGTGCGCCTCGTCCACCACGACGAAGCGCACGCGGCCCGCGGCCGCGAACTCGTCAGCGTGCCACGCAAGGAACTCGGGCGTGGTCAGCACGATGTCGTAGGTGCCGTCGGCCAGGCCCGCGAAGCCCTGGCGGCGCTCGTCGGGCGTGCTCTCGCCCGTCAGCGTGATCACGCCGATACCGAACGCGTCCAGCGCCTCGCGCAGGTGGAACGCCTGATCGGCGATCAGCGCGCGCAGCGGGTACACGAACAGGCTGGCCTCGTGGTTCGCCAGCGCGCGCGTGGCGGCGTGCACCTGGAAGGTCAGCGATTTGCCGCGCCCCGTGGCCATGATGCCCAGCGTGGAGCGCCCGGCGCGCAGATGCGCGAGGATCTCGCGCTGCGCGTCGTGCAGCGGCTTGTCGCCGATGATGGCGCGCACGACGGCCTGCTCGAGCGCCGCGGGGTCTTCCGCGGCCTTGCGCTCCCAGCAGGCGCGGTTCGCCGCGCGGGCCGCCTCGTAGGCCTCCACGTCCTCGGGGCGATGCGGCGCGTTCGCGCACAGCTCGGCGTCGCTCGTGGCGTACAGGTCGGCCACGAAGCTGAGGTTCTCGGGGTTGAGGCAGGCCTCCAGGGCGCCGCAGGTGCGCGCGGGAGCCAGCGACTGCAGCATGGCCTTCACCGACTTGCGGCCGCGCCATTCGTCGATCTGCACCTCGAACGCGGCGTTCACCACGCTGTCGGTGCGCATGAGCGATTCGATGTCCGAGCAGTGGAACATGATGCCCGACACCGTGGCGCGCCCGTCGGACAGCGAGCACGAGAAGTGGTTCTTCTCGGCGCCCACCGCGCGGCAGTTCGCCAGCATCACGTCGCGCGCCAGGTACACGGGCACGGGATGCTCCTGGCCGAACGGCGCCAGCTTGTCCAGTTGCGCCACGTTGTCCAGCGTCAGCTCATCGAGGCTGACGCACGAGTCGATTTCCACGAGCGGATGGAACGCGCCCTCGGGCAGCGCGTCCATGTAGGCGCACAGGCGCCGTGCGCCTACATGGACGCGCTGCCCGAGGGCGCGTTCCATCCGCTCGTGGAAATCGACTCG
>NZ_DBFEGU010000387.1:0-2398 GCF_048329335.1 Eggerthella sp.
GCCCTCGGAGGTGCCTGCTGGTACGCGGTGAGCACCTTGACGGGCCTCGTCGACGGCGCGCGGGCCAGCGGATCCCTCTCCACAGGCCCGCAATCGACGCCGAAAAGCGCCTGGAAGGCCGGCGAGGTGCCCGCGCTGTACCAGCGCGATCCCGCATGGGCTGACGGAACCTACGCAGAAGACGACTTCGGAACCACCGGTTGCGGGCCTACGTGCATGGCCATGGCGTACGTGGCGCTGACCGGCCGCACCGACATGACACCGGCCGACATGGGCGCGTTCTCCGAGCGCCTCGGATGCGCGACCCCCGACGGCACCGCCTGGACGTTCATGACCGAAGGCGCGGCCGAGCTTGGCCTCGTCGCCGAAGAAGTGCCCGCAGACGAGCAGAGCGTTCGCCGCGCTCTCCTGTCCGGCTCCCCCGTCATTTGCAGCGTGGGACCGGGCGATTTCACCAGCACGGGCCACTTCATCGTGCTCGCAGGCATCGACGAACAGGGCCGCCTGCTCGTGCGCGACCCCAACAGCCCTGAACGCACGGGAAAGGCTTGGGACTTCGCCACCGTGCTCGGCCAATGCCGCGCGATCTGGGCCTACACGGCCGCTTGACGCGCCTCGCGCAGCCCTTTCACCAGCTGGTCGGCGCACGAAGTTGCGCGCCGACCGCACGTGTTGCCCTCAAGCGCCGCGGCGACGTCCTCCACCGTCATGCCCTCGATGAGCTTCGACACCGCCTTCAAATTGCCGTCGCAGCCGCCGACGAACTCAACACGCGCCACCTTGTCGCCGTCGAGGTCGATATCGATCGCGCGCGAGCATACGCCGCGCGGGGTGTAACGGTACATGCCTCTCTCCTCCTCTTCGCGGGTCCCGCCCGCATCTTTCAGAACAATCCGCAAGTGAACAGGAAGTTCAACGATTTCAAGTTTGCCCCGACGTGCTCGCTCACCCATTGCTGGCAGAAACGCAGCACGGAAAACGCGGCGGAAGGATCCGCCTCGAGAATCTCGATCTCGGCGAACGTGGAGCTCAGCAGAGCCCGGCACCACGCGACCGTAGAGGCAGGGACGAGCACCGTCTCCACGCTCGACCGGCATGCGGCGCACACCGCCCCGCCCTCCTGGTACGAGAGCGCCATGAGTCCGCTTTCGGGAACCGCCTCCACGTCGCGCCCGCAGGAGACGCACACATCGAGGCTGGGGCGCAACCCCGCGAACGCAAGCGTCTTGAGCAAGTGCGCCGCGCACACGGCCGGCACCTGCGCGGGATCGACCCGACCCAGGCTGGACAGCGCCGTGCGCGTGAGCGCGAACAACCGCGGGTTCTCCAGACCCATCTGCGTGACGCGGTCGAGCAGTTCGGCAATGGGCGCAGCCCCGGCAGCGTGCTCAATGTCGCGGCGAAGACGCTCGTTGCTCTCGACGAGCCGCGCTTCCTTCACGATGTCGAGGCTGCGCCCGCGCGCGACGAGCAAGTCGACGACCGAGTACAGCTCGAGGCGCGCCGCGAACGAGCTGGCGGGTTTACGCGCGCCCTTCGCTACGGCCCGTATCTGCGAGCCGTCCTCGGCGAGCAGCGCCAGGATGAGGTCGCTCTCGCCGAGCTTCGTCTTGCGCAGCACGATGGCGCGCGCGTCGTAGGTAGGCTGGGACACGCGCGCTACGAGATACTGGCGATGGCGTTGTCGCTCGTCCAAACGATGGCACCGCTCTTCTGCTTGGAGGAGCCGTACACGGTTTCGCCGTCGAGCGAGGTCACCGCCTTGCCCGTGATGGTGAACGACGTGGTCTCGCCTCCCTCGTACTTCACGGCATCCACCGACTCTACCAGATAGGCCGTGCCGCCGACCGTGACGGTCGAGCCCGAATCGCGCAAACCGCCGAGATACGACAGCGCCGCCTGCTCCAACTCGGCGCCGCGCGACAAGGCGACCGACACGGTGACCGTAGAGCCGGAGTCGGCCTTCGCGTCGGTTTCGGGCGTCGTGCCGAGCACGGTACCGGCAGGCACGCTGTCGTCGTAGACGTAGCTCGCCACCGGTTCGTACCCTTCGTCGGTCAGCATCTTGGAAGCCTCGTCCCACGTCTTGCCCTTCACGTCGGGCACGGTGAAGGGGACGGCAACGGTAACGGTGATCTCGGTGCCGGCAGCGGCCTTCGACCCCGCTTCGGGGGCTATCCCCAGCACGAGGCCCTCACGCTCGTTCGACTTCTCGGTCACGAAGGAAACCTTCTCGAACCCGTCCTTCTCGAGCAGAGCCGCCGCTTCGTCGCGCTGTTTGCCCGCGACGTCGGGGATCGTGCGCGCCTCCGAAACATGGATGGTGACTTCGGTGCCCTCCTCCTCGCGAGAGCCGGCGACGGGATCCATGAGCAGCACGACGCCCTCGGTGTCGTCG
>NZ_DBFEGU010000388.1:0-5318 GCF_048329335.1 Eggerthella sp.
GTGGGCCGGCGACGAGGCCGACGCGCAGCGCATCGCGGCGTGGGGTGCGCGCGTGATGCACGTCGGCGCCGTTCCCGAGGGTGCGCTGTACGAGGACTGCGTTCCCGCGTTCCAGGAGGTCGTCCAAGCCGAGCAGCCGACGTTGATCCTGGCGCGCATGTCGAAGCGCACGCAGTGCGTGGCGGGCCGCCTTGCCGTGCGTCTGGGCGTGCCGGTGGTCACCGACGCGTCGCGCGTGAAGCTTGACGACGAGGGCGTCGAGGCGGCGCACATGGCGTACGGCGGTGCGGCCGAGCGCGTCGAGCATGCGCGGGGGATGGCGATCGTGCTCGTGGGCTCCGGCGTGTTCGAGATCGACGAAGCGCCGGCTGCCGGCACGGTGGAGCGCGCGGCGGCGTCGATCGAGCCCGGTCCCATCAAGCTGGTCGGGCGCCAGGAGAAGCAGGAGGAGGTGGTCGACCTCGGCTCCGCGAAGGTCGTGGTGTGCGTGGGCCGCGGCATCCAGAACAAGCAGAACCTAGGCAAGGCGCAGGAGTACGCGGCGCGCATCGGCGGCGAGACGGCTTGCACGCGCCCCATCGCCGAGGGCGAGGGTTGGATGGCGCACGGTCGCTACCTGGGCGTTTCGGGTGCCGTCGTGAAGCCCGACGTGTACATCGGCCTCGGCGTGTCGGGCCAGGTGCAGCACACCGTGGGCATGGCGGAATCGCAGTTCGTGGTGGCCGTCAACAAGGACAAGAACGCTCCGATCATGAAGCACTGCGACCTCGGCCTCGTAGCCGACCTGGAGAAAGTGCTCCCCGTGCTCGCAGCTCTCTAAACGACCCGTTAGCCTCCCATTGTAGCGAAAGTGGTCCCCTGTCGTCCTTTTCCCGGGATGGCAGGGGACTGAATGTGATCGCTATTCGTTTTCCAGTATGGCTTCTAGCATCGTGCGAAGCGACGGAAAGTCGTCCGAGACGGTTGCGTATACGTCTTCCATGCGCAACGTTTGATACTTGTGCGCAGCTATGTCGCGAAAGCCGGCAATGGCTTTCCAGGGCACCTGGGCGTGTATAAGGCGAAAGCTCTCGGTAAGATTTTTAACGAGTTCCCCTATGTTGATAACCGTCATGCATACGGCACGCTTGAGCTTCTCATCTTCGAGGAATGAAGCGAGATCCTCGTTCTGCATGAGCGATTCGGCGATGGCTATTTCGTCGAGCACTTTGCCGACGACGGTTCGATCTCTATTGTTCATAGAGCGTTACCGTTTTTCCCACATCCAATATAGAGCCATCGGGAATGGGCGCATGCACGATGTCGACCGATGTGCCAAGATCCTTCTCCAGCCGATCGCGCAGCGATGCAAGCAGGAGGAGCGAAACGGCTATCGAGGTGAATTCGATTAATAGATCGACGTCGCTTTTTTCGGTCTGACGTTCTTCCGCATACGATCCGAAAAGGTCGACCCTTTTGATCGGAAATTCATGCGCGGCATTGTTCACGCTTTCGGAGATGGTGGCTATATCGAGCATGTTGGCCTCCTTTCGTATTGTTGCATTATCTCATGCGAATGGGGGCTCGTACAGCGTGCGGCGCAACAGGGCGAACAGGGTTTCGCATCGAGGGTCGCCTCGCTTGATGGACGAAAGCATGCTGCCCCAGACGAACGCGCACAGCGGTTCGGGGGCCAGCGCTCCCAGCAGGCGGTCGTGCGCCACGTTCGGATCGCGTTCGAGCGCCACCACGAGGCCGCGGCGGATGTGCGCGAAGCACGCCTCCTCGCGCTTGCGCGCCGATGCCAAGCCCTTCGCGTCGAGCGCGGCGACTTCCGTCAGCCAGTCGTCGCGGAACCTCGCCAGCGCTCCCGACAGCTGGAGCGCAAGCCCCTCGCAGAAGCCGATGAAGTCATCGCCGGCAATGGCTCCGGGCATGCTGTCGGCCAGCGCTTCGTTCCAGAATCGTCCTACCACGTCGTTGACCAGGTCGTATTTGGTGGGGTAGGAGTTGTACACGGTGCCCACGGCTACATTGCATGCGCGCGCGACCTCGCGGATGCTCAGCCCGGAAAGACCCGATTCGCTGGCAATCGCGAAGGCGGTGTCGAGGATCTGCTGTTTGCTGATGACGGGTTTGTTGCCCATGCGCACCTCCCGCGTGCGGAAGCTCGGGATCCGGTCGTTTCCCTCATTGTAGAGGAAGACTCATGCGTAGCTCGTGAAGAAATGGTGGTTGATTTTCGTCCGTCATTGCCTCCGAGCGCAGGCCTCTCTAATATGAACGTTGTTCATTAATGAACTTAGTTCATATTAGCAAAGAAGAAAGGAGCGCAACGATGAGCATCGAATTGATCGTGGCGAGTGTCGCCATCACCTGCGCGCTGGTTCTGTACACCTTCGGAGTGTTCGGGGAGCGTCGTTCGGGAACGTTGTCGCTGCGCCATGTGCTGCTGTTTTGGGGCGGCCTCGTGTGCGATACCACCGGCACGATGATCATGTCGAACATCGCGCAGCAATCGTCCGCAGGAGGATTCGGGATCCACGCGGTCACCGGTCTGCTTGCTATCGTGCTGATGCTCGTGCATGCCGTTTGGGCCACGGTCACGTACGTGCGTCATAACGAGCGGGGGATGCATCGATTCCACACGTTCAGCACGTTCGTGTGGCTTGCGTGGCTCGTCCCGTACATCATCGGCATGCTGGTGGGTATCCCGATGATCCATCTGCAGGCGGTGTGCGCCATCGGCACCAGCGTCGTGGTGGTTGCCGTGCTGGCGTTCGTGCTGTTCCGCGGCGGGAAGGGTCATGCGCATACCGCCGCGCACTAGGCGTTGGCTTTCAGAGTCGCGAGCGGCATGCGCGCTCGCTATCAAATCCGGGATCGCGATCGGGCGATCCCGGATTTGCGTGTTTGAGGATGCTAGCGTTCGCCGGGCAGGGTGGACGGTAGCGCGATGATGAAGCACGCCCCTCCATCAGGCAGGTTGATGGCTTCCACCGTGCCATCGTGCGATTCCACCACCGATTTCACGATGGCCAGCCCCAGCCCCGTGCCGCCCGTGCCTCGGCTTCGTGACGCATCGGTGCGGTAGAAGCGGTCGAACAGCAGCTGGGGGTCGATGTCGCCGAACCCGGTGCCGTCGTCCTTCACGGCCAGGATGGAGTTGCCCTTCAGGCCGAACAGCTCGATGGTGATGTGGCCGTCCGGTTCGATGAAGCGGCTCGCGTTCTCCACGAGGTTCGTCACGGCCTGCTTGAGGCGATCGGGGTCGCCCAGCACGTCGGGCGCCTCGCCGACGATCTCGGTGTTCGCATGGCGGTCGCGCAGAATGGGCTCCAGGGCGTCGAGCACGCCGGTGGCCAGCTCGCGCAGGTTCACGCGCGATAGCTCCATGGGCATGGCGTTGTCGTCGATGCGCTGCAGCGTCAGCAAGTCGTGGGTAAGACGGCTCAGGCGCTCGCTTTCGGCGATGATGATCGAGCAGAACTTCTCGTGCAGCTCGGGCGGTAGATCCGGATCTTCCAGCATCTCGGCGTTGCCGCGGATGGCAGTGAGCGGGGTGCGCAGCTCGTGCGCCACATCGCTGATGAATGCTGCTTGGCGGCGCTCCTTCAGCACCAGGTCGTGCTGCTGCGACTTCGTGGTCTGCACGAGCGCCTTGAAATCGGCCGACAGTTGGTCGGCCTCGTACAGGCGGCCGTCGGGTTCGAACGGCACATCGGTTCCCGTGCGATAGGCGGCGGTTTTCTTTGCCAAGAGGCGTAGCGGTTCAGATATGAAATGTCCGATAATAAGGCTGAACGTGAACACCACAAGACCGACGGGAGCAAGCAGCAAAAACGCCTTCGACGGAGTGTCGAAGGCGAGGAAGCAAATCAGAACCAGAACCGCGCCGGCGAGAAGCGAAAGCAGCGTTGCCAGCAGCGAGAAGTATGTTTGCAGTCTTTTTATTGCTTGAACCTGTATCCGTAGCCGCGAACCGTTTCCACCAAGCCGGGATCGTACCCGGCGGACTCAATCTTATCACGCAGACGCTTGATGTGGGTGTCGACGGTCTTGGTTTCCGTCAAGTATTCCCAACCCCAGGCGTCGCGCAGCAGATCTTCGCGCGAAACCACCTTGCCGGCGTTCTTCATGAGGCTGGCAAGCAACTCGAACTCGCGCGGTGTGAGGTCGATCTCGCCGTTCGCGCCCGACGCCGTGTGGGCGTCCTCGTCAAGCGTGATACCGCTGGCGGTGACGGCGTGGTTAGCGCCGGGGAAGTCGCCGCCCGATCCGCGGCGCAGCAGGGCGCGGACGCGTGCGATGAGCTCTCGCACGCCGAAGGGCTTCGCCAAGTAGTCATCGCCGCCGATTTCCAGGCCCACCACCTTGTCCAGCTCGGTGTCGCGAGCCGACAGGAACAACACGGGTACGGTCGTCTTCGAGCGCAGGCGGCGGCACAGCTCGTAGCCGTCCATGCCGGGCAGCATGATGTCGAGCACGAACAGATCGTACGAGTTCTTCGTGGCCAACGCCAGCGCGTCTTCGCCGTTGTCCACCACGTCGGTGAAGAACCCCTCCTTCTTGAGGGCGTAACTGACGAATTCGGTAATGGAGGGCTCGTCGTCAACAACGAGAATGCGATGCGGGGTGTCGTTCATGTGTTGCCTTTCTATCAGATGGACTCCCGTTGCCGGTGCCTGACAGATGCGCGTGGGCGGGTTGTTATAATGTCGAGAGCAACTATAAGCATTCGGGGTGCGACCGAGGGAGACTGTCAGGAACATGTTACTTGCCATCGACGTGGGAAATACGCAAACCGTAGTGGGGATCTACCAGGACGGGAGCCTGCAATATCGGTGGCGTGTGGCCACGAACAAAAGCCATACCTCCGACGAGCTCCGTGTGAAACTGGTGCCGTTGCTGGCGTCCGAGGGCTTGAAGCTCGATGATGTTCGCGGCGTGGCGCTGGCCTCGGTGGTGCCCGCGCTCACCATGGCATGGTGCGCGGCCGCGTATCGCATGATCGGGAAGGACGCGCTCGTGTGCTCGGCGGAGACGGCGGGCGCGCTGTTCGAGGCCGACTATCCCAACCCTCATGAAATCGGGGCCGACCGCGTGGCCGACGCCGTGGCCGCGAAGGCGCTGTACGGCGCCCCCGTGATCGTGGTGGATTTCGGCACGGCCACCAACATGGAAGTCGTCGACGCGGACGGGCGCTTCATCGGCGGCGTCATCGCGCCGGGCGTGGAAACGTCGGCTTCTGCGCTGTTCTCGCACGCCACGAAGCTGGGCGCCATCGACTTGATCGACCCTCATACTGCCATCGGGCGCAACACGGAAGAGGCCATCCA
>NZ_DBFEGU010000389.1:0-3394 GCF_048329335.1 Eggerthella sp.
GACGCGGCAGGGGCCGGCAGGTTGCGGAGGGCGCCCTCGACGACGAGGCGGCGGGCGACACGGCCAGCCGTCTGACCCAGTCCATCGTCGAGCGCTGCCAGGAGGTGGCCGCGGCTTACGCGCTGTCGCCGCGCGAGACCGAGGTGTTCACGCTGTTGGCGCAAGGGCGCACCTGCTCGTTCGTGCAGGACGAGCTCGTGCTGGCCGAGAGCACGGTCAAAACCCACATGTCCCATATCTACGGCAAGCTGGGCGTGGGCGGCCGTCAGGAGATGATGGATCTCCTGCTCGACGAGACCAAGGGGAAAGACGACGCCTAGGGCGCCTATCGATGCCGCTCGCGGACGATTTTCCCTTTGTTGACGAACCGTAAAGCGCCGCGTCGCTATAATCCGACTACTTTAGCGTGCGAAAGTACCTCTGCCGAAACGGCTTCGTCGTGTGCCGGAGGCGTCCGGAATCTGCTTCGGCGCAGGCTCTTTCTCTCGCAAGGGGATTCGTTGTACAAGAGAAGAGAGGGGATGTGCATGGATATCATCCAGTTCATCAGCGACATCGACGCCTTCGTGTGGGGTCCTCCGATGATCGTGCTTTTGCTGGGATCGCACCTGTTCCTGACGTTTCGCACCGGGTTCATCCAGCGCAAGCTGCCCACGGCTATCAAGCTGTCGGTGACGAAGGATCCGGATGCGCCGGGTGACATCAGCCAGTTCGGCGCGCTGACCACGGCGCTGTCGGCCACCATCGGCACCGGCAACATCGTGGGCGTGGGCACCGCCATTCTGGCCGGCGGCCCGGGCGCGGTGCTGTGGATGTGGCTGACCGGCGTGTTCGGCATGGCCACGAAGTACTCCGAAACGTTCGCCGCCGTGAAGTACCGCGTAAAGGACCACAACGGCAACATGCTGGGCGGCGCAATGTACGCGTGGCGCCGCGCGTTCGAGAAGGACGGCAAGGCGCCGTGGTGGGGCCTCTTGGGAGCGGGCGCGTTCGCGCTGTTCGCGGCCGTCGCCTCGTTCGGCATCGGCTCGGCGGTGCAGTCCAGTGCCATGACCGGCATCATCACGTCGAACGCACCCGGCGTGCCCACCTGGGGTATCGGCCTGGCCATCGTTATCATGGTGTCCCTGGTCATCTTCGGCGGCATCAAGATCATCTCGAAGGTGTGCGAGAAGCTCGTGCCGTTCATGGCCATCGCCTACGCGTGGGGCTGCATCGTGATCATCGGCATGAACTGGGAGTTCGTGTGGCCCGCCATCTGCCTGATCTTCGAGTGCGCCTTCACGCCGAAGGCCGCGTTCGGCGGCGCCGTGGGCTCCGGCCTCATGATGGCGCTGCAGTTCGGCTGCGCGCGCGGCCTGTTCTCCAACGAGTCGGGCCTGGGCTCGGCGCCCATCGTGGCGTCCGCCGCCTCCACGCGCAACCCGGCGCGCCAGGCGCTCGTGTCCATGACGGGCACGTTCTGGGACACCGTGGTCATCTGCGCGCTCACGGGCATCGTGCTGGTGTCCACGATGATCGCGAACCCCGGCATCATGGAGAGCGGCCAGATCTCGGCCGGCGCCGACCTCACCAGCGCGGCGTTCGCCTCCATTCCCTACATCGGCACGCCCATTCTGGTCATCGGCATGATCCTGTTCGCCTACACCACCATCTTGGGCTGGTCGTACTACGGTAACCGCTGCGTCACGTACCTGTTCGGCAAGCGCGCCATCCGTCCCTACCAGGTGCTGTACGTCGTCGTGGCGTTCTTGGGCGCCATCGGCATCGGCGATTTGGTGTGGACCATCTCGGACATCACGAACGCCCTGATGGCCGTTCCGAACATCATCGTGGTGCTGCTGCTGTCGGGCTTGATCGCGCGCGAGACGAAGCACTACGTGTGGGACAAGAACCTCGAGGAGACGGACGAGACGCCCATTCCGGTGTTGGAATCGAAGTAGCGCCGCGCGCGGATAGCGCGACGGCGAGGGCCCCGGTGTCGAAAGATGCCGGGGCCCTTTCGCGTTCGGGGCGCGCTGCCGGCGTGTGGTCCGGCCGCGTTCGGGGCGATACCAGCGTGTGGCCTGTCCGGCGTTCGGGGCTCTTCCAGCGTGTGGTCTGGCCGGTCTGTTGTTGGCACAGAATGAACGCTATGCGCGATTCTGCACTGGCCTGAGAAATTGCGACCTGGGGTTTCTTTCGCCGGTAATCAGAAAAGTGCCGAGAAATCGTGCATAGCGTTCATTCTGTGCCATGCGCGTGCGCGCGAGATCGCAGAATCGGCCTTCGCCCGTGCCCAACGCGCATGCGATGCGGTATCATGGCGGGCATGAAGAAACTGATGATCATAGGCGGCGGCGCGGCGGGTCTCGCGGCAGCGGTGGCTGCGACCGACGCGCTGCGTGCGCACGGCGTGCGCGTGGGCGCGGACGGCGGCGCGGACGCCGTCGAGGTGACGGTGTGCGAGGCCGACGAGCGCGTGGGCCGCTCCATCTTGGCCACGGGAAACGGGCGGTGCAACTTCTCGAACGTCCGTGTCGATGCGGGGCTCTACCGAAACGCCGAATTCGTCGGCGCGGCGCTGGCCCAGCTGCGCGCTCAGGGCGGGCATGCGGACGGATGCGAAGAGCCCGGACGCAAGAAAGCCGTCCGCTCGACGGACGCGGCCCTTCCCGCCGATGCCGTCTGCCCCGATCCGGTGCACGCGTTCTTCGCAGGCTTGGGGCTCGTGTGGCGCGAAGAGGGCGAAGGCCGTCTGTACCCGCTGGCGAACAAGGCTGCCAGCGTGCTGGACGTGCTGCGCGCGGGCGCGCGGGACGCGGGCGCTCGCGAGCTGTGCGGCTGCGAGGCGGTGCGCATCGATCCGCCGTCCCATGCGGGCGATCGCTTTCATGTTCGTTTCGCCGGCGGAGCGGTGCGCCATGCGGAGGCGGTCATCGTGGCCACGGGAGGTCGCACGGCGCGCGGCTTGCTGCCCGAGGGCTTCGAGGCGACGGAGCCGCGCCCGGTGCTGGGGCCGCTGCGCACCGACTCCCGCCTGGTGAAGGCGCTCAACAACATCCGCGTGCGCTGCGCGATCTCGCTCATGTCGCCCGACGGCGATGCCAAGGCGCGCGAGGAGGGCGAGGTGCTGTTCCGCGACTACGGCGTGTCGGGCATCGCGGTGTTCAACCTGTCGAGGTTCGCCGAGGCGGGCGACATGCTGCGCATCGACCCGCTGCCGCGGATGGACGCGCCGATGCTCGAGCAGCTGCTGCTAGAGCGCCGATCGCGCCTGTTCGCGCGCGCTGGATCGTGCACGGGCGACGACGTGCTGCGCGGCATGGTGCTGCCGGCGGTGGGTCGCGGCGTGCTGAAGGCGGCCGGGCTGCGCGCCGAAGGGCCGTTCGGGAAGCGCGATGCCGCGCAGCAC
>NZ_DBFEGU010000390.1:0-12154 GCF_048329335.1 Eggerthella sp.
GACGACGGCTGCCGCGAAGCTGGCCTACCGCCTGAAGCAGGAGAACCATTCGCCCCTGCTCGTGGCCTGCGACGTGTACCGCCCCGCCGCGGCCGACCAGCTGGAAACCCTCGGCGGCGAGATCGGCGTGCGCGTGTACCGCGGCGACGGCCAGGATCCGGTGAAGATCGCGCAGGAGGGCATCCAGGACGCCATCGACAACCTGCGCGACGTGGTCATCGTGGACACGGCGGGCCGTCTGCACGTGGACGACGAGATGATGGACGAGGCCGAGAACATCAAGCGCGCCGTGAAGCCCGACCAGATCCTCATGGTGGTGGACGCCATGACCGGCCAGGACGTGGTGAACGTGGCCAGCGCGTTCTCCCAGCGCGTCGACTTCGACGGCGTCATCATGTCGAAGATGGACGGCGACGCCCGCGGCGGCGGCGCGCTTTCCATCAAGCAGGTCACCGGCAAGCCTATCAAGTTCATCTCGTCCGGCGAGAAGCCGGACTCGCTCGAAGAGTTCCACCCCGACCGCATGGCGAAGCGCATCCTGGGGATGGGCGACGTGGTCAGCCTCATCGAGAGCGCCGTCAAGGTGCAGCGGGAAGAGGTGGAGCAGGAGCAGGCCGAGCGCATGATGAGCGCGAACCTCACGCTCAACGACTTCGTCGACATGAACCGCCAGATCCGCAAGATGGGCGGCGTGTCGAAGCTGCTGTCGGCCTTGCCGGGCGGCGACAAGGCCATGGCCGCCGGCCAGGTGGACGAGAATGCGTTCGACCACATGGAGGTCATCATCAACTCCATGTCGAAGGCCGAGCGCGAGAAGCCCGAGCTGTTGAACGGCTCGCGCCGCGCGCGCATCGCGGCCGGTGCAGGCGTGAGCGTCTCGGACGTGAACCAGCTCATGAAGAAGTTCAACGAGACGAAGAAGATGATGAAGAAGATGATGCCTGCCGTGGAGGAGATGCAGGGCGGCAAGAAGGGGAAGAAGGGGAAGAAAGGCCGCAGGCGCCGCATGGGACTGCCCGGCGGCATGGGCGGCATGAACATGGCCGACCTCAAGAAGCTCCAGGACATGCTGGGCGAGTAGCGGTTCGTCCTCGTAGGATCGATCGGGCGCGAGGTTCCGCAAGGGTTCTTCTCGCGCACACGCAACGAAAGGAGGCGCATATGGCGTTGGAGATACGGCCGTACCGCGAGGAGGATCTCGCGGGCATGATCAAGGTATGGAACGAAGTAGTGGAGGCGGGGGAGGCGTTCCCGCAAGTCGAGCCCCTCACCATGGAGACGGCGCGCGCGTTCTTCGCCGAGCAGACGCTGACCACGGTGGCTGCGATCGACGACAAGCTGTTCGGCCTGTACATCCTGCATCCGAACAACGTGGGGCGCTGCGTGCACGTGGCCAACGCCAGCTACGCCGTGGCGTCCAGCGCGCGCGGCTTGGGGCTGGGCCGCGAGCTCGTGAAGGACTCGCTTGCGCAGGCCGCCCGCAAGGGCTTCCGCGGCTTGCAGTTCAACGCCGTGGTGGCTTCGAACGAGGCCGCCATCCACCTGTACGAGGACCTCGGATTCACGCGCGTGGGCACCATACCCGGCGGCTTCTGCAGCATACTGGGCAATTTCGAGGACATGCACATCTATTACAAGGATTGCTTCGGCGCGGCGCTTCCCAGCTGAGGTTAGCCACGCGCCCGGTCCGAGCGCGCCTTGTCGCCGCATGCGCATCTTCGCTCCGAAAACACGCCTCAGCGCGTGGAGCGTGTTTTCGGAGCGAAGATGCATGCGTTGCATGCCTCGCTGCCCGCCAAACGTGGGATTTTCGAGGATGCGGGAGGTCGGGGATGCGCTCGTAAGTCCGGCGCGTTACAATTCTGCTTGGTAATCGCTTGTCAAACAGCAGATTACGCCGTATCATAAGCAATTGCTGTTTTCGCTGCACCGCATACGCGCTGCACGCATCGAATCGAATGTAAGAAGCAAAAGGAGTTCATCTTCATGGCAGTCAAAATTCGCCTGGCCCGTCACGGCGCCAAGAAGCGCCCGTACTACCGCATCGTCGTTGCCGATTCCCGCTGCCCGCGCGACGGCAAGTTCATCGAGGAAGTGGGTCGCTACAACCCCTGCACCGAGCCTGCCATGGTGCAGTTCGACCTGGAGAAGGTCGACCAGTGGATCAAGAACGGCGCCCAGCCGACCGATACGGTTGCCAGCCTGCTGAAGCGCGCTCGCGAGAACGCGTAAGCATCATGGCCGAGCAGACGGAAGACATCGTCGGTCTCGTCGAGTCCGTCGTGCGCCCGCTCGTCGAGTTTCCCGACGATCTGGAGATCACGTCGAGCGATGCCGAGGACGGTTCTATTCTCGTCGAAGTTCGCGTGAACGAAGAAGATGCCGGCAAGGTCATCGGTCGCCAGGGGCGGGTCATCAAGGCCATCCGCACGTTGGCGCGTGCCGCTGCATCGCGTACGAACACCCATGTCGAAGTGGAGCTTCTCGACTAAATGCGTACGTGGGCGAACGTTGCCGAGCTATCTAAAACGAAGACCTTGACAGGAGGGCTCGTCGCGCGCTGCGCGCCGGGTCTTCCTTTTTTGCTGGAAGAGGGCATGGAGGTGGCCTTCGTGCCGCCTCGGCACGATGCGCCGCGCCGTGCGCGCGTGCTGTCCGTGCAGGACGCGGGCAGAGACGCCTTCCTCGTGACGTTCGAAGGCGTCGACTCCATCGACATCGCCGAGTTGTTGGTGGGGTGCAGCTGCCTCGTACGCCGCGCCGATCTGCCCGAAAGCGCGCTGGCCGCCGAGGCCGACGGCTTGGAAGGCTTTGAAGTGCACGACGCGCGCGCGGGCTTCGTGGGCGTCGTGGAGTCGGTGGTGGAGAATCCCGGGCAGTTCCTGCTGAGCGTCGCGCCCGCCGACGGGGGCAGGCGCGTGCTCGTGCCGCTTGTGGACGCGCTGGTCGTCGGTTTGGACGAGGACGCGCGCCGCATCGACGTCGACTTGCCGGACGGCCTGCTGGACCTGTAGCGGGCCGCGCCCTCGCCCCCGCGCCCGAAAGGACCCGCCCGTGATCATCGAAACGTTGTCGACGTTCCCCGACATGTACGCCTCCGTCATGGGCTCCTCCATGATGCGCATCGCCCAGGAGAAGGGCATCCTCGAGTTCAAGGCGCACGATCTGCGCGACTGGACCCACGATCGCCACCGCACCACCGACGACGACCCGTACGGGGGCGGCGACGGCCTGGTGATGAAGTGCGAGCCCATCTTCGAGGCCTACGACGACATCGCGGGCGCGGGCCCGCGCCCGACCACCGTGTTCCTGTCGCCGTGCGGTGAGCCGTTCACGGACGCCGTGGCATGCGAGCTGTCGCGCGAGGAGCGCCTGCTGTTCGTGTGCGGCCACTACGAAGGCATCGACGAGCGCGCCTACGCGCTGGCCGATCGCGTGATCTCGCTGGGCGACTACGTTCTGACCAGCGGGGAGCTGGCCTCCATGGTGGTCATCGACGCCGCCGTGCGCAAGCTGCCCGGCGTGCTGGGCGCCGAGACGGGCGCCCTGGGCGAGAGCTTCGCCGACGGCTTGTTGGAATATCCCCAGTACACGCGTCCGGCGACGTTTCGCGGCATGGGCGTGCCGCCGGTGCTGCTGTCGGGCAACCACGCGGCCGTAGCCGACTGGCGCCGCAAGCAGAGCCTCGAGCGCACCGCGCGCCTGCGACCCGATCTGCTCGAGGACGTCGATCTGAGCGCGGCCGATCGCGCCTATCTTAAGGATCTGGGCCTGTGAATTCCGGAGAGCACGCTGCGTACCAGAAGCCCGGCATCCTGCGCCGCTTCTTCGGCCTGCTCGCTTGGACGGGCTTCGTTGCGCTGCTGTCGTGGCTGACGTTCGTGTACGTGGGGCACGCTTATGCTGTTCCCACCGGCTCGATGGAAAAGACCATCATGACCGGCGACCGCGTGCTTGCTGAGAAGGTGAGCTACTACCTGCGTGACCCGGAGCCCGGCGACATCGTTATGTTCGAAGACCCCGATATCCCCGGCCGCCTGCTGCTCAAGCGCTGCATCGCCGTGGGCGGGCAGACCGTGGACATCACCGACGAGGACCGCCTCGTGTACGTGGACGGCGTCGCGCTGCGCGAGCCCTACACCGACGGCCTGCCCACGTACACGCTTGCCAGCGACGTCTCCTACCCCTACACGGTGCCCGAAGGCATGATGTGGATGATGGGCGACAACCGAACGAACTCGCAAGATTCGCGTTACTTCGGCGCCGTGTCCGTCGCGTCGGCGGAGGCGCGCAGCGTGGCGGTGCTCTGGCCCTTGGGCGACGTGGGCCTGCTGGGATAGCCTCCCGCCTCTCGCGTCGCGAGGGTTTCGCCCGGTGATCGGGAATTTCTGCAAACTTTGTCGAACGCGCCGGACGAATTGCGCCGACGCGCTATCATATACGCTCGTGATCTTGTTCGGGCGCCGAGCGCCCGCTTCGAAAGGATAGACAGACTACATGGATTCCGGACAGCACGCCGACCGCCAGAGCCCGGGCATACTCAGAACCTTCCTCAGCCTGCTGGTCATGGTGGCCTTCGTATTCGGGCTGTCGTGGGTGCTGCGCACGTACGTGTTCCAGGCTTACGAGATCCCCTCGGGCTCCATGGAGGAGACCATCATGGTGGGGGACATGGTGTTCTCCGAGAAGGTGAGCTACTACTTCCGCGACCCCGAGCCGGGCGATATCGTGACGTTCCAGGATCCCGAGATCCCCGGGCGCGTGCTCATCAAGCGCTGCATCGCCGTGGGCGGGCAGACCGTGGACATCAACGACGAGGACGGCCTCGTGTACGTGGACGGCGTGGCGCTGTCCGAACCGTACACCCGCGGTTTGCCCTCCTACACGCTGGCCAGCGACGTCTCCTATCCCTACACGGTGCCCGAGGGCTATCTGTGGATGATGGGGGACAACCGCACGAATTCGCAGGATTCTCGATTCTTCGGAGCCATACCCGTCTCCTCGGTGACGGGAAGGGGCGCTTTGGTGTACTGGCCGCTCAATGATTTCAGCCTACTCGACTAGCGCACGCGGCCGAGGGGTACGGGTTTGATCGAGACAAGGAGAACCATGTCAACCGAACATGCATCCGCCGCTGCGGAGCAGGGGGCTGCAGCGCAGCTCCCTCCGACGTTCCAGGACGTCATCATGAACCTCCAGCGATACTGGGGGGACCAGGGCTGCGTCGTCTTGCAGCCCTACGACAACGAGGTGGGCGCCGGCACCAACGCCCCGGCCACCACGCTGCGCTCGCTTGGCCCCGACACGTGGCGCACCTGCTACGTGCAGGGCAGCCGCCGTCCGACGGACGGCCGCTACGGCGAGAACCCGAACCGCACCCAGCACTACTTCCAGTTCCAGGTGCTCATGAAGCCCTCGCCCGACAACATCCAGGAGCTGTACCTGGGGTCGTTGCGCGCCATCGGCATCGACGTGGACGCGCACGACGTGCGCTTCGTCGAGGACGACTGGGAAAGCCCCACGCTGGGCGCCTGGGGGCTGGGCTGGGAAGTGTGGATCGACGGCATGGAAGTGACGCAGTTCACCTACTTCCAGCAGGTGGGCGGCTTCGAGTGCAACCCCGTGCCGGTGGAGATCGCCTACGGCCTGGAGCGCCTGACGATGTACATCCAGGGCGTGGACAGCATGTTCGACATCGTGTGGAGCCGCGGCGCCGACGGCGTGAACTTCACCTACGGCGACGTGTACCTGGAGAACGAGCGCCAGTACTCGCGCTACAACTTCGAGGTGGCCGACACCGATTTCCTGTTCCAGGAGTTCAACGACCGCGAGGCCGAGTGCCTGCGCACGCTGGAGGCGGGCCTGCCGCTGCCGGCCTACGACAGCGTGCTGAAGTGCTGCCACGCGTTCAACCTGCTGGACGCGCGCGGCGTGATATCGGCCACCGAGCGCATGGCCTACATCCTGCGCGTGCGCACCATCGCCAAGGCGGTGTGCGCCTCGTACATGGAGCACGTGGTGGGCATCAAGCCCGCCGAGGACGACGAAGCAGGGAAGGAGGCCGGACGATGAGCAGCCTGCATACGCTTGCGTTCGAGATCGGCACCGAGGAGATTCCGGCGTTCGACCTGCACCGCGCGACCCTCCAGCTGGAGAAGCTGGTGCCCGAGGCCCTGGACGCGGTGCGCATCCCGCACGGCGATGTGGCCGTCTACACCACGCCGCGCCGGCTCATCGCCATCGTGGCCGATGTAGCCGACGAGACCGAGGCGCTCGAAGAGGTGTTCCGCGGCCCGTCCGTCAAGATCGCCTTCGACGCCGACGGCAACCCGACGAAGGCCGCCACGGGCTTCGCGCGCGGCAAGGGCGTGGGCGTGGACGCGCTCGAACGCCGCGAGGAGAACGGCGTGGAGTACGTGTTCGCCACGAAGAGCATCGCCGCCCGCGACGTGGCCGAGCTGCTGCCCGGCGTGCTGGAAGGCGTGATCACGGGCACCTCGTGGCCGAAGTCGTGCCGCTGGGGCACTACGAGCGAGTACTTCTCGCGGCCGGTGCGCTGGCTCGTGGCGTTGTTGGACGAGCGCGTGATCCCCGTGCGGTTCGCGGGCCTTACGGCCGGCAACCTCACGCGCGGCCATCGCTTCCTAGCCCCCGGGCCGCACGAGGTGGCCACGGCCGCCGATCTGCTAGGCGTCGTCGAGGCCGCGCACGTGGTGTCGAGCGAGCAGGCGCGCGAGGCGGTCATCCGCGAGGGCGTGGCGCAGGCCGAGCAGCGCACGGGCGCCCGCGCCGAGCTTCCCGAGAAGACGCTTCTGGAGGTTGTGAACCTCTGCGAGCAGCCCACGGTGCTGGTGGGCACGTTCGACGAGGAGTTTCTGCGCGTCCCCGAGGAGATCATCGTCGACGCCATGCTCATGCACCAGCGTTACTTCCCGCTGTACGACGCGGACGGCAAGCTGACCAACAACTTCATCGTCGTGTCGAACGGCGACCCGGCGCACGCCGACACCATCACGGGCGGCAACGAGCGCGTGGTGCGCGCCCGCCTGTCCGACGCGAAGTTCTTCTACGAGGAGGATCTCAAGCATCCGCTGGAGACGTACGTCGACCGCCTGGACGAGGTGGTGTTCCAGGAGACGCTGGGCACCATGAAGGAGAAGGCCGACCGCATCGTGGCCCTGGCGAAGCATCTGGCCGCCGACGCGCAGCTGAGCGAGGCGGACGCCGCCGACGCCGAGCGCGCCGCGTACCTGGCGAAGGCCGACCTCGTGACGAACGCCGTCGTGGAGTTCACGAGCGTGCAGGGCGTCATGGGCTCCTACTACGCCGCCGCCTGCGGCGAGAGCGACCAGGTGGCCCGCGCCATCGCCGACCATTATCGCCCGCGCTTCTCCGGCGACGAGCCTCCCGCGTCGGACGTGGGACGGATCGTGGCCATGGCCGACAAGCTGGACACCGTCTGCGGCCTGTTCGCCGTGGGCCAGGGTCCCACCGGCTCGTCCGATCCGTTCGCGTTGCGCCGCAGCGCCATCGGCATCGTGGCCATGTTGGAAGCGGGCCTGCCCGTGTCGTTGGCCGCCGCCATCGATGCGGCGCTCGGCACCTACCAGGATGCCGGAATCGACTTCGACCGCGATGCGATCCGCGCCGAGGTGGCCGACTTCTTCGTGACGCGCACGAAGGTCATGCTGCGCGACGGCGGCTGCTCTCATGACACTATGGACGCCGTGTTGGCAACCGGCGTGGAGGAGCCTGCGCAGATCATCGCCCGCACTTATGTGCTTGAGGCGGAGCGTTTGGGTGCTCCCGAAGCGTTCGACGATTTGGCCACGGCCTACGCCCGTGCGAACAACCTGCGCGACGCCGATCTGGGCGTCGAGGTAGACGAAGCGCTGCTATCCGACGCCGAGCGCGCGCTTCTGGCCGCCACCGACGAGGCTGCTGCTTGCGTGAAGGAGGCTCTCGCTGTCGATCATTTCGGTGCCGCCCTCGCCGCCCTCGCGGCGCTGCGCGCGCCCATCGACGCGTTCTTCGAGGACGTGCTCATCATGGACGACGACCTCGCCCTGCGCGAGAACCGCCTGCGCCTGCTCAACCGTTTCGTCGCCGTGTTCGCCCATGTGGCCGACTTCGGCAAGATGGCCAAGGGCGCGAAGTAGCCCATGGACGAATTCATCGCCTACGGAAGCTCCACCGAGTTGCCCACGATCCACGTGATCAGCGACTCGGTGGGTCTGACGGCCCAGGCGGTGGCCCGTGCGGCCGCCGCCCAGTTCGGCGTCACGAACCCCGTCATCGAGGTGCTGCCGAAGGTGCGCACGTTCGAGGAGATCAAGGAGTTCATCGACGAGCACAGCGCCGTGCACAAGCGCAACACCGGCGATGGGCGCATGCTCGTGTTCTACACGCTCGTCGACCGCGACCTCTCGCGCCAACTGGCCGAATACGCCGGCGGTCGCGATGACATCGTGGCGGTCGACCTCGTGACGGACGCCATCGGCGCCATCGCGCACATGACGGGCAAGCAGCCGTCCACGAAGCCGGGCGGCCTGCACGTTGCCGACCAGTACTACTTCCGGCGCATCGAGGCCATCGAGTTCACCATCGCCCACGACGACGGCCGCAACCCGCAGGAGCTCCACCAGGCCGACATCGTGCTTCTGGGCGTGTCGCGCTCGTCGAAGACGCCCACGTCCATCTACCTGTCGCAGCAGGGCTACAAAGTGGCGAACATCCCCCTCGATCCCACCACCGAGCCTCCGGCGGAGCTCGAGCAGGTCGACCGCACGCGGCTGTTCGGATTGATGACGACGCCCGAGGTGCTCATCGGCATTCGGCAGCGCCGTTTGGGGCGCGCGAGTGCCGTCGCTTCGCGCTATGCCGATCCCGAATACGTGTACCGGGACTTGGAGGACGCCCGCGCGCTCATGCGCAAACTGGGCTGTATTGTCATCCACACCGAAAATCGTGCCGTTGAGGAAACGGCGCAGGAAATTTTGCGCTACTATGAGCGAGCCCATCCTCCATCAGCTGATATGATAGGGTCAGCCTGAGACTAGGGTTCCCAATGTATAGGTAGGTAAAGTCGGTACGTCGGGTTAAGGAGAAAAAGGTGACTGAAGAAGTCAAGCGAGTGTATGCGTTCGGCAAGGACGCGCAGGGCAACAACGTAACTGAGGGCAACACCAGCATGAAGGCGATCCTCGGCGGCAAGGGCGCGAACCTCGCCGAGATGGCCAACATCGGGCTGCCCGTGCCTCCCGGATTCACCATCACGTGCCAGACCTGCATGGAGTACGCCAATGCGGGCAACGCGTGGCCCGAAGGCGCGCTCGGCACCATCCAGGAGTATCGCGAGGATCTCGAAGCCCGCATGGGCAAGAAGATCGGCGATGCGGAGGACCCGCTGCTCGTGTCCGTGCGTTCCGGCGCCCCCATGTCCATGCCGGGCATGATGGACACCGTCCTCAACCTCGGCCTGAACGATCAGTCCATCAACGGGTTGATCAAGCAGACCGATAACCCGCGCTTCGCCTGGGATTCCTACCGTCGCTTCATCCAGATGTTCTCCAACGTGGTCATGAACCTCGACGGCGACCTGTTCGAGAACGCCATCACGGCTATGAAGCACGCTCGCGGCGCGGCGTCCGACACCGATCTCACCGCCGAGGACCTGCAGGAGCTCGTGGCCGAGTTCAAGCAGATCTTCGCCGAGAACGTGGATGCAGCGGCGTATCCGAGCCTCGTCGTGGACGGTGCCGTGCAGTTCCCGCAGGATCCCAGCGTGCAGCTGCAGCTGGCCATCGAGGCCGTCTTCGGCAGCTGGAACAACCCGCGCGCCACGCTGTACCGCAAGCAGAACAAGATCGCCGACGATCTGGGCACCGCCGTCAACGTGCAGTCCATGGTGTTCGGCAACAAGGGCAACACCTCTGCCACGGGCGTCGCGTTCACGCGCAACCCCGCCAACGGCGAGAAGGAGTTCTACGGCGACTACCTGGTGAACGCCCAGGGCGAGGACGTCGTGGCCGGCATCCGCAACACCTCGCCGATCGCCGAGCTCAAGGACGTGGACGGTCTGGAAGAGGCCGGCCGCGAGCTCGAAGAGGTGTTCGTCACCCTCGAGAACCACTTCCGCGACATGTGCGACATCGAGTTCACCATCGAGCAGGGCAAGCTGTGGATGCTGCAGACCCGCGTGGGCAAGCGTACCGCCGCCGCCGCGCTGCACATCGCCATCGAGATGGAGAAGGAGGGCCTCATCTCGAAGGAGGAGGCCGTCATGCGCGTCGATCCCGAGCAGCTCGACCAGCTGTTGCACCCGCAGTTCGACAAGAACGCCTCCTACGACGTTGTCGCCAAGGGCCTGAACGCCTCCCCCGGCGCCGCCGTGGGCGAAGCCGTGTTCTCCGCCGCCGACGCGGTGGCCGTGGCCGAGGCGGGCCGCAAGTGCGTGCTCGTGCGCTGGGAGACGAACCCCGACGACCTCGCCGGCATGATCGCCGCCGAGGGCATCCTCACCTCGCACGGCGGCAAGACGTCGCACGCGGCCGTCATCGCCCGCGGCATGGGCGCCCCGTGCGTCTGCGGCGTGGAGGCGCTGCGCATCGACGCCGAGAAGAAGCAGGCCAGCGTCGTGGGCACCGACATCGTCATCAAGGAAGGCGACATGATCTCCATCGACGGCACCACCGGCTCCGTGGTGCTGGGCGCGGTCGAGCTCGTGCTGCCCGAGATGACGGGCGACCTCGACACCATCCTCGAGTGGGCCGACGAGTTCCGCACGCTGGGCGTGCGCGCCAACGCCGACAACCCCGAGGACGCCGAGCTGTCCCGCGGCTTCGGCGCCGAGGGCATCGGACTGTGCCGCACCGAGCACATGTTCCTGGGCGACCGCAAGCAGATCATCCAGACCTTCATCCTCAACGAGGATCCGGCCGTGCGCGAGAAGGCCGTGGGCGAGCTCTTGGCTGCCCAGACGGGCGACTTCCTGGGCATGTTCCGCGCCATGGACGGGCTGCCGGTCATCGTGCGCCTGCTCGACCCGCCGCTGCACGAGTTCCTGGAGAGCCCCCGCGCGCTCGACGTGGAGATCGCCAAGCTCGAGGCCGCGGGCGGCGATAAGGCGCTCATCGCCGAGAAGCGCATGCTCATGGAGCAGATCGACGGCATGAGCGAGGCGAACCCGATGCTGGGCCTGCGCGGCTGCCGCCTGGGCATCGTGTACCCCATCCTGCCGGTCATGCAGGTGCGCGCCATCGCCACCGCCTGCGCCGAGCTGCAGAAAGAAGGCTTGAACCCGAAGCCCGAGATCATGATCCCGCTCGTGTCCGTGGTGGCCGAGCTCGAGAAGCTGCGCAAGGTCGCCGAGGACACTATCGCCGAAGTCGCCGCCGAGCAGGGCGTCGAGCTTGACATCCCCGTGGGCACGATGATCGAGCTGCCGCGCGCTGCCGTCACGGCCGACGAAATCGGCGCGGTTGCCGACTTCTTCAGCTTCGGCACGAACGACCTGACCCAGACGACGTTCGGCTTCAGCCGCGACGACGTGGAGGCCGAGTTCGTCCCGCAGTACCTGGCCGAGCGCCTGCTGCCCTACAACCCCTTCGCCACCATCGATCCGGGCGTGGCGAAGCTCGTGGAGATGGGCGTCGAGCTGGGCCACAAGGGCAACCCCGACCTCGTCTGCGGCGTGTGCGGCGAGCACGGCGGCGATCCCGATTCCGTGAAGACGTTCCACACGATCGGCCTCGACTACGTCAGCTGCTCCCCGTACCGCGTGCCGCTGGCCCGTCTGGCCGCCGGTCAGGCCGCCCTGGCCGAGAAGATGGGCGACGGCCGCGACAAGTAGCCTCCGTCCGAGACCTCGCATGATCGAAGGGCCCGCAGCATCGCGCTGCGGGCCCTTTCGCGTTCGGCGTCGAGTTGCGAGTGCGACGGGACGCGAAACCTTCAGTGAGAGGGTGCGAAAAGGGCTCCATCTTGTTGACGGAGCCCTTTTTGAAAGCTTGGACAGCTTGTTTCAAACTGTATGCTGCAAAACAGGTCGCGCGATGTGCCGGCTCTGTTGGGAGCAGCTAGACCGTCTCAAGGTACTTGGCAACGCTCTTGCCCGCTTCGCGGCCCAACACGATGGCCATGCCGAGGCTTACGC
>NZ_DBFEGU010000391.1:0-2256 GCF_048329335.1 Eggerthella sp.
GGAGTCCAACCACGCGAGAAGCCCCGCGCAACCGGCCAGCACGTCGTCGTACGTGACGTCGAAATCGCCTGTGTACCAAGGATCGGCCACGTCACGCGCGGAATCGGCGAACTCGAGCAGCTTGAAGCAGCGGCCATCCGCAGCCCGTCCCAGCTGGCGACGCATATCGCGCATGTTCGCCTCGTCCATGCCTACGAACAGGTCCCATTCGTCAGCATCGGCGCGGCGCAGGCGACGGGCGGTCTTGCCGGAGCAATCGATGCCCTGCGCTTCCAGCACGGCGCGGGTGCCGTGATGCACGGGGCTTCCGATCTCGTCGTCGTGCGTGGCTGCCGACCCGATGACGAAGGCGTCGGCCATGCCTCGGCGCGAGACGAGATCCTTCATCACGAACTCAGCCATGGTTGAGCGGCATATGTTGCCGTGGCACACGAATAGGATGCGATGCGGCGCGCTCATCGGCTCTCCCCCTCCTCGGGTTCGAGGACTTCGAGGTAGCGTTCGTACAGCTCGGGCACGGCGCGCTTCAGGCTGACCGGCTTGAACGTTTCGGCATCAACGAGGCAATGGGTGCTCCGTCCCGTGCAGCAGGGCTTCTCGACGTCGAGATCCTGGCCTTCCCGGAACACCTCGTAGGCGTATACGGTCTTCGTCGGGCGCGAGGACACTACGCGCGTGCGCACGACGGCCGTGTCGCCGTAACGCAAAGGCGCGCCGTAGTCGCATTCGAAATGCGTGACGGGCGACAGGTAGCCCGCCTGCTCGATATGGTCGTACGGAAACCCGATAGCCTCGAGGAACCGCGTGCGCGCATCCTCGAAGTACAGCAGATAGTTGGCATGGTAGACGATGCCCATCATGTCGGTCTCCGCATAGCGTATGGTGATTGGCGTGCAAACCCGCATGGCTTCGCTGTCCGTCCTTTGCAATCGGCTACAATGTTCGCATGAGGAATATCGTAACGTATATGGCCGAAGAGCAGCGCACCTTCGCGGAATCACCGTTTAACCCCGTCGACTCGCTTGTGTTCGCGACGCTCGCGTACTTCAACTACGAGGTGGCGCCCGGCGTCGACCTCGCTTCCCCCGACGGCGTCCTGCTGCACGACGTGGTGATGCTGTCCGATTGGGAAGCGCTCACCGCGCACAGCTGGATGGAGGACGCGAAGGACACCGAGGCGTTTCTGCACGTCCTGTCGGCAAGCCGCCGCATGCGCGACGTGCGCGCCTCGTTCTATGCCAACGAGCGATCGGAGATCGTGGAAAAGCAATTCTCCGCCGTCACGCTGACGTTCCCCGCCGCCGACGGCGAGGTCGCCTACCTCGCGTATCGCGGCACCGACGGCAGTTTCGCCGGTTGGAAGGAAGACTTCAACCTCTGCTTCAAGGAAGTGATCCCTTCCCAATGCACGGCGGCGGCGTACCTGTCGGGCGTGGCGTCGGCGCTCGCCTGCCCGCTCATCGTCGGCGGGCACTCCAAGGGCGGCAACCTCGCCGAGTATGCTGCGCTCGTAGCCGACGAGAGCGCCTTCGAGCGCTTGCGCGGCGTGTTCAACCACGACGGGCCGTCGTTTCTGGACGATCCTTCGCCGCGCATCGACGACGATCGATTCCACGCCCTGCTGCACAAGACCGTGCCCGAGTCGTCGGCGTTCGGCATGATCCTCGAGCGCCGCGCCGACTACCGCGTGGTGCGATCCTCGGCTATGTCGGTGTTCCAGCACGAGCCTTTCACCTGGTTGACCGAAGACGACGACTTCGTGTACCAGGAGGCGCTCAACCCCTCCGCCGTATTTTTCGACGAGGCGCTTGACGCGTGGCTGCGCAGCAAAGCTCCCGACGAGCGCGAGCGCTTCATCGACACCATCTACGAGCTGTTCGCCTCCACCGAGGCCGGAACCTGGAGCGAGTTCCAAACCAAGCTGTTCGCGAACACGAGGCAGCTTTTAGGCGCGCGCTCGAAGCTGGACGCGGAGACGAAGAGCTTCATCTGGCAGACGCTGGGCTCGCTCGGAGGCATACTCAAGGACGAGACCGTCAAGCGCTTCAAGCCCGCCCCGCCCACCTGGCTTCCCCGACGCCGCGAAACGTACGACCCCGAGAAAGGAACCGAAGCATGACCGCTAGCGCGTACGGACGACTGACCCCCCGCATGGCCTGGCAGCTGGCCGCGCCGCATACCTGGCCGGCCGCCATCCTGCCCGTGCTCGTCGCCGCCGCGGCGGCGGCCGTCACCTCCTTCAGCATCTCGGCGACC
>NZ_DBFEGU010000392.1:0-13169 GCF_048329335.1 Eggerthella sp.
GAGTTCGCCAATTTCGCCAAACGCTTCCCCGCCGAGTGGACCCTCCCGAACTACCAGGGCATTACGCCGGAAGCGGTCGCGTACTTCCGGCCGCTCATCGAAGGCGAGCCGAAACTCGTCATGAAGGGCGGCATCCCCGCCACCATCGTGCCGTTCAACAAGCGCTGACGAAGCCGGCCCTCGGCTGCGGCCTCCGGGTTGCGGCGGATGCCCACCACCTGGCCGGTGAAGGCGGGGTCGGCGCTGCGCATGTGGGCGCTCATTCCCAGGTCGTAGGCCTCGGTCACGTCCACGAGGCTCTGCGCGAAGTTGCTGGAGCGCGCCGCGCGCGACAAATCCTGCACCACGCCGCGCGGCACGATGCCCGTGTCGACAATCATTTGCTTGACCGTTTGCGCCGCCCCGCCCAGCACGGCGTGGGCGAACCCGTCGTGCGCAGTATCGCCGGCGGACAGGTAGGTGCCGTCGGCGTAGCGCGCACCCTCGGACACTACGATGTAGCACGAGCCGGTCGCCTCGAACTTCGCGCGCACTTCGGCGAGAAACGCGTCGCGGTCGAAGGCGACCTCGGGCAGCACCAACAAATCGACGTCGCCGGTGATGCAGCAGCTCGCCGCCAGCCAGCCCGCGTCGCGCCCCATCACTTCCAGCACGAACACCTCGGGGCGCGTGTACGCGTCGTAGTCGAGGCGCGTCGCGTGCGTGATCTGGCAGGCCACCTTCGCCGCGCTGGGGAAGCCGGGGCAGTGGTCCACCGGTACCAGGTCGTTGTCCACGGTTTTCGGAATGCCGATGAAGCGCTTGCTCGGCGCGTTCTCGGCCGCCCATTCGGCCAGCGCGTCCACGGTGTCCATGGAGTCGTTGCCGCCGATGTAGAACATGGTTTCGATGTCGTGCGCGTCCATCACGTCGGCGAGGCGGCGGAAATCGGCCTCGTCGTCGCGCTTCAGCTTGTAGCGGCACGTGCCCAGCGCCGACGAGGGCGTCTGCCTCAGCAGCTCCAGGTCGTGCTCGGAAAGGTCGGTGAGGTCGTACAGCTGGTCGGCCAGCACGCCCTCGATGCCGTGGATGCCGCCCAGCACGCGGTCGTAGAGCGGGTTCAGCTGGTTCGCGCGGATGACGCCGGCCAGGCTGGCGTTGATAACGGCGGTGGGCCCGCCGGATTGTGCAACAAGGCAGGTGCTCATGGGTCGATGCTCCTGTTCTCTCTGATCGCTTTGACGCATGCGCACCAGTATGATGCTGCCCAGGACGTGCGGCAAACTTTTTCTTGCCTTCTCCATTGGAGGAGCGTAGGATACATACCGTTGGTATGTAACGTGATGGAGAGGAAGGCCGATGGCCCGCAACAAGCATCCCGAGGAGACGGTGAACCTCATCCTCGACGTGGCCTTGGCCCTGTTCTTCGAGAAAGGGTACGACAATACCAGCATTCAGGACATCATCGATGGGCTGGGCGGCTTGACGAAGGGGGCGGTGTACCACCACTTCAAGTCGAAGGAAGACATCCTGTCGGCTGCGCTCGACCGCGACAACCAAGCGCTGTTCGACGAGCTTCGCCGCATCCGCGACGACGGCCGCATGACCGGTGCCGAGAAGCTGCAGGCGCTGTTCGCGGCATCCATCACCGGGCCGCAGATGGACATGTGGGCCAAGGCGGCCCCCGACGTGGATCCGGTGAAGAACGCGCGTTTGCTGGGCCTGCAGTACCAGGCGGTGCTCCAGGAGACGGTACCCGATTTCGTGTTGCCCATCGTGGAGCAGGGGGTGCGCGACGGCAGCATCCAAACCGATCGTCCGCGCGAGTTCAGCGAGGTCATCGTGCTGTTGGCGAACCTTTGGGTCAGCCCCATGTTCCGTTCCGCCACCGCCGAGGAGCTGCGTGCGCGCGTCGATTACTACCTCGATATCGTGAAGGCGCTGGGCGGCCTGTCCCTGGAAGTAGGCGGGCTGGCGACCATCCTCGAGGGGTATCGCAGCCAATTTCACGAAAGGCTTGATGCTATGAGCTCGTAAATACGTACGAATGTTTCACGTGAAACATTCCGGCAGCACGAAAGCGGGCAAGGGAAGGTCGAGCGAGCGGATGTTCCCGGCTGTCGTTGTGAGCGAGCGCGGCGAGTCGAAGGGCCCCGCTCGGGATGACGGCGCGTGCTTGCGGTTTCCTCTTGCGATGTCTTAGCGAACCCTGGTTGCCTGGCAACCTTCTTTTTTACCCAATATACATACCGACTGAATGTATGTAAAAGAAAGGAACAATCATGAACACCCTGCTCAACCGATCGTTCGTTTCGGTGATCTTCGCGCAGATTGCTTCGTTGTTCGGCGATGCCGTGCTGCGCTTCGCCCTGCCGCTGTACGTGCTGAACCAAACGGGCTCGGCGGCGCTCATGGGCGCGGTGTCGGCTTGCGCGTGGATCCCCTACATCGTGCTGACGCCCATCGGAGGGGTTGCGGCCGACCGCGTGAACAAGCGGCGCATCATGGCGGCGCTCGATATCCTTCTGGCTGCGACGTGTGCGGCGTTTCTCGCACTCGACGGCGTCATCGACCTCGTCGGCCTGTGCATCTGCGCGCTCATCGTCCTGTACGCCGCGCAGAGCGTGTACCAGCCCACCGTGCAGGCGGCGGTGCCGTTCATCGTCCCGCGCGACGGCATCGTGCGCGCCACCGCCATCGTCAGCCAGATCAGCGCGCTTTCGGGCCTCGTGGGCCCGGTGCTGGGCGGCTTGCTGTTCGGCCTGTTCGGCATCGAGCCGGTGGTGTTCGTGTCGGGAGCGGCGTTCGCGGTTTCTGCCGTGCTCATCGTCACCGTGGTGCGCATCCCGCGCGACGCCATCGAGCGCAGCGGCGTGGGCGTGGTGCGCACGGTGGCGAACGACATCGTCGAGAGCTTCGCGTTTCTGCGCCACGAACGCACGGTCATCCTCAAGGTGATCTTCCTGGTGGCGGGCATCAACGTCACGCTGACGGCGTTCATCCTCATCGGCGCGCCGGTTGTGATCACGCAGATCCTGGGTCTGCCGAACCAGTACATGGGCTTCGCCGAGGGTGCGCTGGCGTTGGGCGGTTTGGCGGGCGGCGTCTCGGTGGGCGTGTTCGCCGGGCGTTTGCGTCTCAGCCGCGCGCCGCTGTTCCTGCTGGTGGCGGCCTTGGGGTTGCTGCCCATCGCCGTGGTGCTGGGCGTGCCGATGGACGCGATGCTGGCGTACGGCATCGTGGTAGCGGGCCTGTTCGCATCCATGGCGTGCGCCACGATGTTCAGCATCCAAGCCATCTCGTTCGTGCAGCTCGAGACGCCCGGCCACCTGGTGGGGAAGGTGATCGCGCTTACCATGTCGCTGGCGAACTGCGCGCAGCCGGTGGGGCAGCTCATCTACGGCGGGCTGTTCGACGCGCTGCGCGGCAACCTCGTGCCGGTGGCGCTGGGCACGGCGGCCATCGCATTCGTCATCGGTTTGGTTACGTTCCGCGTGCTGAGGAAGGGCTTGGCCGAGCTGCAAGCAGCCGTGCCGGGGGCCGCAGATGCGCGGTGAAAACCCTGATTTTTGGCAGTTTTCGACGGGATTCTGCCGTCTCTTTCTGAACTCGTTGCTTTATGCCGAGACAGAGCTTTTGCCTGGATGTATCGGGTCTGGTTAGGGGGCCGGACGCGGAAAGGCCGAAGGGCGCGGGCTTTCTCGATGACAGAATCGCGTCGATTCCTGCCGGAATTTCCCGTTTCCTATGCGCTGCCTGGTTTCGCGGGGTGTTGAGCGGTTCGTGTGCCGCGGGTTCCTCGATTGGCCGGAATTCGGGATCCGCAAGAGGCGCGTGCTTGCGGCATGCGAGGGCGCGGACCCTCGCGGCTCTAGTCCACCCCGCGCAGCTGAGCGCCCGGCACGACGGCCTGCAGCTCGGGCAGCAGTGCCCGCAGGTCGTCGGGGTCCCATGCGTGGAAGCGACCTTCGCCGCCCAGCACGCTGTCCGCGTCGATGAAGCTTTGCAGGTGCCACGCTTGTACGCCTTCGATCCACGCAGCCAGCGCGCGCAGGTCGTCGGCGGTGTGCAGCTCGCGCACCACGGTGGTGCGCACCTCGTAGGGGACCGCGCCCGAACGCAGGAAGTCGAGAGACTCCTGCACCGGCGCGAGGTCGAACGCGGGGACGCCGACGGTTTCGGCGTAACGCTCTGGCGCGTTCTTCACGTCCGTGGCCACATAATCCACAAGGCCTTCCTCAACAAGCGCGCGCAAGCGGCCGGGGAAGCTGCCGTTCGTGTCCAGCTTCACGGCGAACCCCAGCTCGTGCACGCGAGTGCAGAACTCATCGATACCGGACTGCAGCAACGGTTCACCGCCTGTGATGCACACGCCGTCGAGCAGCCCCTGGCGTTTGCCGAGGAACGCGAAGAGCTCGTCGATCGATAGGGCGCTGCTGTCCGCGGCCGCGCCATCGCGCCCCGCCTCGCCCGTCACCAAGTCGGCGTTGTGGCAGAACGGGCAACGGAAGTTGCAGCCCGGCGTGAATACCGTGGCCGCGGTCTTGCCCGGGAAATCGAGCAGCGTGAGCTTCTGCAAGCCGGCGATGCGCATGGCTCAGGCTCCTTCGCCGCCGAGGGCGGCGACTGGTTCCGCGCCCGCGACCGGGTCCGTCTGCCTGCCGGCATCCGTGCCGGCGCATCCGCCGTCGTCCGCGGCATCCGTGCGCCCGTCCCCGCTCGCATCGCCACGTGGTCCCGGATGCGCTTTGCCGCTTATCTCTTCGATGTCGATGGCCCACACGGACGTGTGCGGCCCTTCCTTCTCCATCGCTTTCCCGATGCTGCGCTTTGCCTCCGGCACGTACTTCATGCAGAGATCCACCAGCGCATGTTTGAACTCGGTCGCTTCGACGACCTCGCGGACGCGGCCGAATGTTATGGCCGACCGGAAGCTGGTCGAGAAATCGCCGTCTTCGAAGAACGCTCTGACGCCCGTCACCGCTGTCGCGCACACGCGATCGTCGCGACGAAAATCGACCGTCTTGTGCCCGCCCTCGTTTGTGGCGTGGAAGTACAGCGTATCGCCTCGCCGCACGAAGGAGAGCGGCACGCCGTAGGGCATGCCGTCATCGTCCACGGTGGACACGATGGCGAACTCGGCGGCGTCGAGTACGGCCAGCGCCTCGTCGCGCGGCATCGCGCGCTCGGCTCGGCGCAGGGGGAAGCGGGTCATGGCGGATGCTCCTTCTAGTTGGTTGCGCAGGGGTCTATCATAATCCCGCTGCGCCCTGCGATCAAACGCGTTGCCGCTCGCCGAAAGCTTCGGCGTCGGGCATCTGCAAAACGGCCCGCGCGGTGCTTTGTTCTAAACCCGCAGGTCGCTTTTCGAAGAGCTCCATCGAGCGCTCGCGCAAAACCCCAGATGGCAAAATCTACCATATATAGTTGTGTATTGTGGAGGCATATTCAACATATGGATTACAATCATTGACTGGCCCGGTGGACGCTGCTAGGGTGTTTGAAACCGCATGCGAGGCGCGGAACGGTTGGCAGTCGCCGCGCAAACGAAGCGAATCCACAGCAAAAGGAGCAAGCATGTACGAGGTCCAGAAGCGCGACGGAAAGATCGCGGAATTCGATATAGCCAAAATCTCAAGCGCCATCTCCAAGGCGTTCGACGCGCTGGAGAAGCAGTACCATCCCTCCACGATCGACCTTCTGGCCCTCAACGTGACCGCCCATTTCGAGCCGCGCATCAAAAACGGCATCATCAGCGTCGAGGACGTGCAAGACAGCGTGGAGGAGGTGCTGTCCACGGCCGGGTACGCCGACGTGGCGAAGTCCTACATTCTGTACCGCAAGCAGCGCGAGAAGGTGCGCAACGCCAACGCCACGCTGCTGGACTATAAGGATCTCGTGGACCAGTACGTCAAGGTGGAAGACTGGCGCGTGAAGGAGAACTCCACGGTCACGTACTCCGTCGGCGGCCTGATCCTGTCGAACTCGGGCGCCATCACGGCGAACTACTGGCTTAGCGAGATCTACGACGACGAGGTGGCGAAGGCTCACCGCAACGCCGACATCCACCTGCACGACCTGTCCATGCTGACGGGTTACTGCGCGGGCTGGTCGCTCAAGCAGCTCATCCAGGAGGGTCTCGGCGGCGTGCCGGGCAAGATCACGTCGAAGCCGGCCAGCCATCTGTCCAGCCTGTGCAACCAGATGGTGAACTTCCTGGGCATCATGCAGAACGAATGGGCGGGCGCCCAGGCGTTCTCCAGCTTCGACACGTATCTCGCGCCGTTCGTGAAGGCCGACAACCTGACCTACGAAGAGACGAAGCAGTGCGTCGAGTCGTTCGTGTTCGGCGTGAACACGCCTTCGCGCTGGGGCACGCAGGCGCCGTTCAGCAACATCACGCTGGACTGGGTGTGCCCGGCCGACCTGCGCGATCAGCCGGCCATCGTGGGCGGCAAGGAGATGGACTTCACCTACGGCGACTGCAAGGTCGAAATGGATATGGTGAACAAGGCCTTCATCGAGATCATGATCGAAGGCGATGCGAACGGTCGCGGCTTCCAGTACCCAATCCCCACCTACTCCATCACGCGCGACTTCGACTGGAGCGAAACCGAGAACAACCGGCTGCTGTTCGAAATGACCTCGAAGTACGGCACTCCGTACTTCTCCAACTACATCAACTCCGACATGGAACCGTCCGACGTGCGCTCCATGTGCTGCCGCCTGCGCCTCGACCTGCGCGAGCTGCGCAAGAAGTCGGGCGGTTTCTTCGGCAGCGGCGAGTCCACGGGCTCCATCGGCGTGGTCACCATCAACATGCCGCGCCTGGCCTATCTGTCCGCCGACGAAGCCGACTTCTACCGTCGACTCGACCATCTCATGGACGTTTCCGCGCGCTCGCTGCACACGAAGCGCGAAGTGGTCACGCGCCTGCTGGATGCGGGCTTGTACCCGTACACCAAGCGCTACCTGGGCACGTTCGAGAACCACTTCTCCACGATCGGCCTGGTGGGCATGAACGAGGCGTGCCTGAACGCGCAGTGGCTGCGCGCTGACATGACGCAGGAGCCGGCGCAGGCGTTCACGAAGGACGTGCTCAACCACATGCGCGCCCGTTTGGCCGACTACCAGGAGCAGTACGGCGACCTGTACAACCTCGAGGCCACGCCGGCCGAGAGCACCACGTACCGCTTCGCCAAGCACGACAAGGAGCAGTTCCCCGACATCATCACGGCCAACGAGCAGGGCAAGCCGTACTACACGAACTCGTCGCATCTGCCGGTGGGCTTCACCGACGACATCTTCAGCGCGTTGGACGTGCAGGATGAGCTGCAGACGCTGTACACGTCCGGCACCGTGTTCCATGCCTTCTTGGGCGAGAAGCTGCCCGACTGGAAGGCGGCCGCCACGCTGGTGCGCAAGATCGCCGAGAACTACAAGCTGCCGTATTACACCATGTCACCCACGTATTCGGTGTGCAAGAACCACGGCTACATCGCCGGCGAGGTGTACGAGTGCCCGTGCTGCCACGAGGAGACCGAGGTGTACTCGCGCATCACCGGCTACTACCGCCCGGTGAAGAACTGGAACGACGGCAAGTCGCAGGAGTTCGCCGACCGTGTGGAGTACGACTTGGGGCATTCGCATTTGACGCGAGACGGCGCCGTAGCCGTGACGGCCGCGGCCGAGACCGTCGGGCAGGCGGGCTCGCACGTGACGGTTCCGGGCATCGAGAAAGCCTCTGCGCCCGACCACAGCACGCTTCCCGCAGGCCTCTACCTCATTGCCACGCGGACGTGCCCGAACTGCAAATTCGCCGCAGCTGAAATGGATGCCGCCGGCATCGTCTACGAGGAGCTGCTGGCCGAAGAGAACGTGGAGCTGGCGCAGCGCTACCGCATCATGCAGGCGCCCACGCTGCTGTCCGTGGCCGCCGACGGCTCCGTGGACGTGATCCCGGGCGCCGCCGCCGTGTTCCAGCACGTCAATGCGATGAAAGCGCAGGTGACCGCCTAACCGCCGGCTTCGGTCGGTTTGAAACCAGGGCGTACCCGTCACCACATTCGCGAACGCGGCATCAGCATACCAGCAGCAAGCGCCCAGCAACTTCCGGGCCGGATCGAAGGATCCGGCCCTTTTGCATGCGGGGAGGTGCAGTATGGGGATGGCAAAGCTTGCGGGTGCTTTGCTGCGCACCGTGTCGACGCGGTTTGTTTCGCGAGTCTTTCCTGCGGGTGGGGCGACCGCTTCCTCAATGCTAGCATGCGACTGGTAATGCGAGCGTTTGGGTCGCAGCAAAATAATATAAGTCAATTCATCATGGACAAAAAGCTATAGTATTCTGTAGTTTTTTGACCTAAAAGAGAGGGATCGAGCATCAGGCAATTCCCATCATGCCTGGTGAGAAGCGCACCGCTTTGCCTTATCTTCATAGAGGATAAAGAAAATCGGCACTTTTTGTCCATGACTATATTGGTTATAAAAAGATACTGCGGCGCGCGGGTTCCAACGCGGCGTTCACCCTTCGTTGAGCTCGGTGATGTTGTAAAGCTTGGGCATTTGAGGCATCTTGCCGAGGTAATCGTCGATCTCCTGCTGGGAGGCGTCGCTTGAAGGAGGCTCGATGCTCTGAAATGCGGCACGGGCATCGGAATAGGCCTCGTATCGTTCGTCGAAATCGGGCACCGGAGCGATGCGGTACGTTTTCGTTTGCATGGAGCCGTCGGCGAACGTGGCGGTGAGCTTCAATCGGGAGGTCGAGATTTCCCGAGCCGCGCCTTTTTCGATGGCGGTATTCAGCTGCCTGCTCGCTTCGAGCGAGTTTTTGCCGGCAAGGGCCAATTCGTACGCTTCCTTCCCCTCTTCGGGAAGGGGGAAGCCGATGTAGATTTCTACGATACGCTGGTCGTCGATCGACTCCTGATGGTCGTAGTCGAACGTAACGGACTTGGTGTAATTGAACACGTGCTTGCCGTTGTCGTGCTGCTCGGCGGTGACGGTGTTATCGATGATCTCGAAGTAGCTGCGCTCGCCTTCGATTTCGTAGGTGACGGATTCGATGTTGTTCCCGACGCACCGCACAGGGAAATGATACTTGTATCCAGCCCATTCGTAGCTCCAGAACGTGTCGTCGGCTGGGTTGTACCAGGGACCGCTGTAGCCGCCGCCTCCCGTGAAGTCTTGGGACTCCAGCTCTACGGTTTTCCCCGGTCCGAACCCGCCGGGGCCGTTGATCGCGAAAGCCGTTGCGCCGATTCCCGCGACCAGCACGAGGCAGGCGGCGACGGCGAACCCGAGCGCCGAGCGTCGCCTGACCGACGCGCCTGTTCGGACGGGGGTCCGCACGGTTTTAGCGCTGCGGCCCCGGCGCCTGCCCGCTTCGCTCAGGGTCGCTTGTTTCAGCTGGTCCGGGACGTGCGTTCCTCGCATCATGGTGCGGTACTCATCCACGGTTGGGCGTGGGCCGGGGTTGCGGGGATCGGTCACGGTTCGGCTCCTTTCGGCATAGGGGGTCGCGGCAGCTTGCAAGGCTCGACTCGCGTTGGCCGCGGTCGTCTTCCAGCATGTTCCGCAACTGCTCGCGGGCGCGGTGGAGGCGGGTTCGCACGGTGCTGGGTCGGCATCCCGTGATGCGCGCGATCTCTTCGGTGGCGTAGCCCTCGACGTAGAACAGGTGCACCGGGATGCGCAGGTCGGGCGGCAACGCGCCCACGACCTCCCAGATGTCGGCGTCGAACGCGTCGGGGGCGGGGATGTCGGCATGCTCCCGCGTGAAGCCTTCCGTGCGGCGGTTCCAGGTCAAACGCGCCAAGTCGCGGCAGCGGTTCACCGTGACGCGCAGCAGCCAGGCTTTCAGGTGCTCGTCGCTTTCGAACGCGGTGTCGTGTTCCAGCAGGCGCATGAACACGTCCTGGAACACGTCGTCGGCGTCGCTGGGCGAGCCGGTCTGCGCCAGCGCGACGCGATACACGACATCGCCCCACGCGTCCATGGCTTCGAGCAAGAACGCGTCGGATCGAAGCGGTTTCGGGCTGTCGCGGGCTGCGGCGGGCTGGTTTTTTCGCTGGAACGGCAAGCGCATGCATTCACCTCTCTGGTAACAATACGGGCTAGAGTGTGAGATTGTTCTGAGGAAGGCGAAAAAGTTCGTTTGAGCGAATGCGCTTCGCGGGCGGCGTGCGCGCAGCCTCGAAGCCGCGAAGGCTGCGCCGATGGCCCAGAACGGGAAGGAAAGAGAGCGCCGCGCAAAGCGCGGAACGGAAAGGGGATCCGGAAATGCAGCAAGGCCGCGTGCAGGACGCGGCCTTGCGGGTGCGAGCGTCGCTCGCAGATGCTATGGAAGCGGTTACTCCACGCCCACGATGACGTCGGTGGACTTCACGATGGCGAGCGCGGCAGCACCCTCGGCGAGACCCAGATCCTCGATGGCCTCGTTCGTGATGGAGCCCATGATGCGTGCGCCCTCGGGGGTCTCGATGGCCACATGACCGTTCACGGCGCCCTTCTTCACGGACGCGATCGTTCCGGCGATCTGGTTGCGGGCCGAGATGCCCTGGATGCGCTCGGAGCCGGCGGCGAACATCACGTTGCTGGCCTTGATGATGGCCATGGCGTCGGTGCCCTCTTTGAGGCCTAGATCGTTGATGGCTTCCATGGTGATGTCGGCTTTGACCATGGTAGATCCCAGGTCGATGGAAACGACGCCGTTCACGGCGCCCTCGGCGATGGCGGAGACGGTGCCCTTGAGCTGGTTGCGAGCGGATATCTTCATAGCAGGTTCCTTTCGTTGGGGGCTTCCGGCTTCTCCGGAGCCCGTTCGGCATGGTCACAGTGTCGCGGGTTCGGACGCCGTGTGGAAGAAGTCCGTGGGAAATGACCCCGGTTCGTGTCGTTTCGTTCAAGCTCGTGCATTCTCGTGTACGAAACCATGCGAATCCGTGGAGGGGTCATGAAGCTTGTGCGTTACGCCACGCCCGATAGGGTTTATACTGAGACGAAGATTATATGTGCATGAGGATGATTTCGAGAATGGGTGACCGTGCGGTATCTCGTGGATGGCCGCAACGTGACAAAGCGCGATCCCGCGACGAGCGGGCGTGGGCAGCTCGGGCTTGTCCTCGCGCAGCTCATCGATGCTCTCGCCGTCGCCGCTCTCGTCGCCGAACGCCTGCGGCGCCGACGCGTACAGCGTGTTCGCCGCGGTGCCGCAGGCGGCCAGCGCTCCCAGCGCTCCGGCCGATGCGACGAACGTGCGGCGGGTCAGCGCAGTGCGATCTGTTGACATGCAACCCCCTCCATTCTCGTTTCATGCGAGGCCGCTCATGCGGTGGCGCGGCCTCTCCGTCTGCGGTGAACTATAGGTGCTCGCCGCTCGCGATGTTGTCACCAGAATGTTGTGATATTTCTATTTTCCCAGTTCAAATGCATCACCGTGTCACCATGTCCGCCGGCCGTCCCCGGTGCGTCTGCTAGAATGACCCTACGGCAAACGGAGGGGGACACTCGCACATGCGCGCTCCATCAGCATTGAAACCGGACGTGCCAAGCTTCGGGTACGCGACGTTTCTGTCCATCAACGCAACGTCCATCTGGGGCGGCATCTACCCCTACTTGCCTGCGTTCTGCCAGACGTCGCTCACCACCATCGTATTCTACACGGTGCAGATCGCCGTGTTCTGGTTGGCGTTCTGCGCGGCCATGGCCTTCACGTGGGCGCGTCCCGGCCTCTCCCGCGGGGCGCATGTGCTGGCGTTCTCGGCGCCGCTTGCGTTCGGGCCGCTCATGCTGGTGGGGGCCATGTACCTGGAATCGCTTGCGCTGGCGTTGGTGGTGGGCGCGGCGGCGCTCATCGGCGTGGGGTCGGCGGGCTACCTCATGAGCTGGCAGCGCGTGTTCGCCTCGCTCGACAGCGCGCGCGGCAACCTCGCGCTCATCAAGGGCACCGGGTTCTCGGCGCTGCTGTACTTCTTCCTGTGCTTCATCCCCACGGCTCTCACCGCTTACCTTATACCCCTGGTGCTGGTGCCGCTGGCGGGGCTGTGCCTGTGGATCGCCGCGCACGCGACGGACGCGCAGCAGCCCATGTTCGACGACGTGCCGCGCGAGCACGCGGTGGTGTACAAGAACGCGCTGTGCGAAAGCTTCCTGCCGGCGCTGTCGGTGGGCGCGCTCGGGTTCTGCTCGGGCGCCATCCGCTTCATCGCGGTCACGCACCAGGAGCTGCTCAGCACCATCAACATCTTCTCGATGTCCGCGCTGCTGGCTGTGGTGGCCGTGTTTTACGGGGCATGGAGGCGGCGCACCATCCACGTGGACCTCATGAGCGTGTTCCGCGTGCTGTTTCCCATCGCGGCGACGTGCCTCATCGTGCTGCCGTTCGCGGGAGGCGAGTTCACCACGGTGGGAAGCGGCGTGACGTACGCGTGCTTCATGCTGGCGTGCGTGCTCATGATGATGCATTGCGGCCAGATCTCGCGCGATAGCGGCATCAACCCGGTGTTCATCTTCGCGTTCTACGGCACCATCACCTACTTCATGCAGATGTGCGGCTACCTGGTGGGCTACGCCTCGGGCAGTGCGGCGGCGCTTGGCGTGGAGCAGCTGTCGTTCATGGCGTTGGTGGCCCTGTACGTGATGCTGCTGATCGCGCTGGTGGGGCGCAAGGTGGGCAAGCTGCACACGAACCGCCTGGAGTTCCTCATGCTCACGCCGAAGGCGCCGCAGAAGGAGACGTCGGCCGAGATCGCCGTGACGCAGGCGGTGCGCTCCCGCGACGTGGCAGCGCCGGCCGGCGCTGCCACGGGGCCGCAGCTTGCCGATCGCGTGTCGAAGCGCTGCAAGCGCCTGAGCGAGCTGTACGGTCTGTCCAGCCGCGAGGCCGAGGTCATGGAGTTGCTCGTGCGCGGCTACTCGGGCCCGGCCATCGCCGAGATGCTGTTCATTTCCGAGAACACCATGCGGACCCACTCGAAGCGCATCTACGCCAAGCTCGACATCCACAAGAAGCAGGAGCTGCTGGTCCTGATCGACCAGATGTAGGGGAAGCGCGATGTCCGAGCTGGGAGGAGGCGGCCGCGTCCCGAATCGTGGTGTATCAGGGCCATCGCCGGAGAATCGCCGGCACCCTTGCGAGGTGAATCTTAGCCTTCGTCCTCCTTCGGGTCAATGGCGCTCCCTATGATCTTGCG